>CAIKAA010000216.1 GCA_903825275.1 uncultured Fibrobacterota bacterium
ATCTTCAACAATTTTCTGGATGCCAAATTCCATTTGGACGACCTTCAGCGAACCATTTTGGAAATCCCTCGCGAAGTCCCCGGCCTTTCGGTCGCCTTCGTTTCCGCCTTGCTGGCTTTTCTTCCTTCGCGCCGGATGGCGGCTCTGGCCGGTGTCTTTGGATTTATCGGACTGGTCTGCCTCCGGTCCTTCTCGTCTTCTTTTTTCTGGATGATGCCCTGGCTGTTCTTCTACAGCATGGGACAACATTTGTTCATGCCCATCAGCCAAGCCATCGGGATGGAATTGGCCCAAGACGGACAGTCCGGGAAGCGGTTGGGTCAGATGAGCGCCTTGCGAAATGCCACCGCCATCGCAGGTTCTGCCTTGGTCTTTGTCGGTTTCCAGTTTTTCAATTTGGGGTTTGCCACCACCATCGTCCTCGCCGCGATCAGCATGCTGGGCTGCGCGTATTGCTTCCATCGCATGGTTCCCGACGAGCCGCATCCCCAAGGTTCGCACTTGAAATTGCACCGAGAATACCGGCTCTACTACCTACTGGCGATCCTGTTCGGAACCCGCAAGCAATTGTTTCTGACCTTCGCGCCCTGGGTTTTGGTGACAATTTTTGACCAACCCACCTCCATGATCGCCCGCCTATTGGCCATCGGGGGAGTGATTGGGATCGGCGTCCAGCCTATGATCGGAGACATGATCGACAAGAAGGGCGAACGGTTCGCGCTTTCCCTGGAAGCAATCCTGTTGGTCTTGGTTTGCGGCGGGTACGCCTTGGCGAAGGACACGCTCCCTCACGCGACAGCGTTTGTCGTGGTGGCGATCTGCTTTCTGCTGGACCAGATCTTGATGGGCTTCAACATGGCCAGATCCACCTACATGAAAAAGATCGCCCTCGAAGCCAGCCACATCAAACCCACCCTGACCATGGCGGTGAGCATCGACCACATCTTTTCGATCAGCATCGCCCTGATGGGCGGCGTTTTGTGGAGGCATTTCGGGTACCAGGCGGTTTTCTTCGCGGGAATCGGGTTGTCGATCGTGAGCTGGTTCGTCGCGCAACGGATGCGGCGTTGAGGGGGCAGCGGCGCCAGTTTTGGGAGACGGCGAGTTTTTAGGGTGTGCACTTGAAAAAATTCCAGACGGAATTTACGCTGATTTCATATATAATCAGCCTGTTTTCAGTCCGATTTTTAGTATATTCAGGCAGAATTCACACCAATAAGACAAGCCGGTCCACAAGGCAGGCATCCCATGCTAGAAGACCTCAGAGAAATCCTGCTTGACAACCAAGAGGTTTCGCTGTTCACGGGGACGGCGAGAAATGTCCCTTGGGAGTCCGTACCAGGCAAGGCCAGCATTTGCGCCGGGGTGAGAAGAAGCGGGAAGTCGACCTTCTTGCACCAGATCATCCAACGACTGAAACTCGTTGGGGTTCCCCCGCAAAACATCGCCTATCTCAACTTCTTCGATGATCGACTTCATTGTTTGCGCGAGGTTGGATTGGGCGCGGTCACGGACACCTTTTATTCGATTTATCCCGAAAAGAAAAATGCCGAAACGGTGTATTTCTTTTTTGACGAAATCCAATCCTTTTCCGGATGGGAACTGTTCATTGAGCGCTTGATGCGCACCGAAAAGTGCGAGATCTTTATCACCGGATCTTCGGCGCAAATGCTGTCCCGTGAAATCGCCACCCAAATGCGAGGGCGATCGCTTAGCTGGGAAATGTTTCCCTTTTCTTTTTCAGAATTCTTGGACAGCAAAGAGATCGATCGATCCTCTCCCCTGACCTCAAAGAAAAGGCTCTTCCTCCAAAAAGCCTTTGAGGACTATTGGAAATGCGGTGGGTTTCCTGAAGTCACCCAAGCCACCGATCCCCTTCGAGTCAAGATCCATCAAGAATATTTCCAGACCATCTTGTACCGCGACGTCGTGGAGCGCCACGACCTGTCGCACCCCAAGGCCCTGAAAGACTTGGCCTACAAGCTTTTGGACAATGCCGCGTCCCTGTATACGGTAAATAGTCTTTACGGATATTTGAAATCCCTGGATCATAAAATTCAGAAGTCGACCGTTTCCCAATACCTGGAATATCTGGAGGACAGCTATTTCCTTTTCTCGGTTCGGCTATTTGATGCCTCGCTTTCCAAAAGCAACGCCAATCCCAAAAAGATTTATTGCATCGATCATTCCTTGGTCACCTCCATCGCTTCGGGCATTCTGGTCAATTCGGGGCACCTTCTCGAGAACTTGGTATTTATCGAACTACGGCGAAAATCTGCGGATATTTTCTATTACCGGACGGCCTCTGGCAAAGAGGTCGATTTTATATCTCTGGAAAACCGCAAACAAAAACGACTCGTGCAGGTTTGCGAATCCTTGGCCGCCGAAAAGACGCGAAAACGCGAAATCGCGGCCCTTCAGGAAGCGATGACGGAACTTCAATTGAAAGAGGGCTTCCTCGTCACGCGCAACGAAACCGAAACCCTGGAAACGCCGCAAGGTCGAATTCGCATCCTTCCCGCCTGGCAGTTCTTGTGGGAAGACAAATTCTGACGCCCCCGATCACCCGGATTTGAGTCATCCTAAACCAAACGATGGGGAGGGAGGGAAGGCGCCTCAAATCCTGCGATCAAAAAATCGATGGTTCAGGAGTTTGGAAAACCCGCCGATAAACAATGTATCGAACAGATCTGTTGATCTGGGACTGACCGACAAAGCTCGTAACCACCATGGCGAGCCAAAGGTTCCACCGACTTGAACGAGGCGTCCCGTGAATACGTATGCCCAAAATCAGCTTGAGACGCTTCCTTTCGAGAATCCTTGCGCTTTCTCCTACCGCGACGCAACCCACCTCAAAATGGATTCGTTGGTTTCCACCATTGTTCACGTCTGCAGCTGGTGCAAGAAAGTGAAGTGGACCGATGCCACCTGGTTGGAACCCCAAGAGGCCGCATCGCGATTCTCAGGCCTTGCCGGTGACATCCCCTTCCGCCAATCCCATGGCATTTGCAGCCAATGCATTGCCGAAGCCGTCGAGGGATGGGTGAATTCCCCCTCGAAGGATTAAGAGCCTATCCGTAAATAGCGATTCGCCCTGCGATCGGCTGCAAAGCCGCTGGTCTGCTTCCGACTCGTTCACCGGATTTCGGCTCACTACGCCTCACTCGTCTACATCGACCAGCAACTTTTCGCTCGATCTCGGAACCAAAGCCTTATTCCGGCCAAGCGCTAAATGGTAACATGGAACCGGATCTTGTTTAAACGGGTGAGGTGATCCCGCTTTGGAACAGAAATTGACCTTAGAAGAATACGCCGTTCTGGTGGAACAAGCGCCGATCTTGATCTGGCGTGCCAACCTGACCATGGAATGCGACTACTTCAACGAACGATGGCTTGCGTTCACAGGACGGACCTTGGGCCAAGAGATCGGAAATGGTTGGGCCAAAGGCGTTCATCCGAACGACTTCGATCGCTGCCTGCAGATCTACACGACAAATTTTGCCAACCGCACTTCTTTCGAGATGGAGTACCGGCTGCGCCGCCACGATGGAGAGTACCGCTGGCTCTTCGATCGAGGCGTGCCATTTTCCGACAACAAGGGCGATTTCAGGGGTTACATCGGAAGCTGCATCGATGTGACCGGTCGCGTTGTGGCTCAAGAAACCTTGCGAAAAATCCACCAGGAAGAACTTGCGGAACTCCAAGGGATCCTGCCCATCTGCTCCTATTGCAAGAAGGTCCGCAACGACCTCAATTACTGGGAACAAATCGAAACCTTCATCGCGAACTATTCCAAGACTCTGCTCTCCCACGGCATCTGCCCCGATTGCAAGAAGAAACAGATGGGAGAGTAATGGGGGATTGGGAAGGCCCCGCGAAAGGCATCGATTCGCTCAGCGCGACTGAAGCTGCCTCACACTCGCGCGAAGATCGACGATTTCCTTTTGCTGTTCGATCGCATGCAGCGTGAGTTCTTCGACTTTTTTGAGCAATAGCAGATTCAATTTCGCCAGATCCAGCCCCCCCTTTTCGATTTCGGTGGCGCTGGGCACTTCGGGTAGATGCTTGTGCTCCTGGGTGAAGGCCTCCACTTCCGAAAGGGACGTCAGTTTGTAATCGGGCTCGAAGACGTAATCGGGAGTGGGGATTGTTGAACGCACATACAAAGTGTTGGCATGCGTGTTGCCATTCCCATCGACGTAAAAATCCGGCGCACTGGC
>CAIKAA010000217.1 GCA_903825275.1 uncultured Fibrobacterota bacterium
CATCCAAGGCTGTGCTGGGCAGATGGCCCCACCAAACCAATCGTTCCAAAAAGGGGCGGAAGCGATTTGGGGTGGGAAGGTTGATTCCGGTGAAACGCAAAAATCCATCGCTTTCCAATACGCGATTCCAGCCCGCCTGGATTTTGCGCTCCAAATCAAAACGCACCAACTGGGCCTGGGTGTTCACGTAAAACTTGTCGGAGACAATCCGGGTGGCCTCGTCTAGATTCACGGGGTCTTCGAGCCAAATGGAAGCCGCGGCAACCGCCTTCAGGATGGCCCGGTGTTCGCCCAGATTCTGTTCGTGCCATTTGCGTCGCACCGCGAGAACCTTTTCGGGGAGATCTCCCAGAATCTGGTCTCCGAGGGCGACGATGCCACCGAGTTTCGAGGAAGTGGCGCGTTGGTTCCAAGGCTCGCCAGAACAAAATCCGTCAATCAATTCTTCGCGCATTCTTCGCGCCATCTCTTGGGGAGGACAGACCAGCAATTGGAGTCGCTCGCCAATTTCCAAACCGCCGCGCTGCAACCAGTCCCGCAAAGTCAGTTCCTGGGTCGACCTCTCCATCACGATCCCAAAACGAATCACTTCGTCGGGATGGCGATCCAACCAATGCGACAAAGATTGTCCATCGCAAACAGCCTCGCGACAAAGCCGATTCGAGAGGGTGATGCCGTTGGCCGAGGTGGAAAGCACCCAGGCAGTGCAAATCGGCTCTTCAATCCCCGCTGCCCCGGCGGCGGCCAGGACCGGGATGGTGGCCAACATGTGGGCCCCATCGACCTCGCCGCGCTGGAGGCGATCCAAGAGTTGCATCCAATTCTGGACCTTGCCCAACTTCACTTCCACCCCTTCCCGGGCGAAGAATCCAAGCTCCTTGGCGATCACCAGCGGAGCGCAGTCGGTCAGCGGGACAAATCCGATCTTCATGAAGGAACATCACCTCTCTCGACGGACACCGCCGCATGCTTGTAGGAAGGTTCTCGACTATGAGGGTCGAAAGAAGGAAAGGTAAGGAGATTCACGCGCGAATCGTGCATCGGAAGAAAAACCGATCCCACTCCGACATTTGGGGTCGAAAGCAGAAGGGCGACCAATTGCCCGCGCCGCGATTTTACAACCACCTCGCGCCCCGCTTCCAAGTCGCGTTGCTCAATATCCTTGGGATGCATTTCCAACACCAAGTGCTGGGGCGACAAGGACTTCAGCAAGGCCGATTTGTCGGTTCTGGTCCCGGTGTGCCATTGGGCCGAACTCCCGCGACCGGTCATCAAGACCAAATCGTAAACCTCATCGGGAACTTCTCCCGGAGGCCGGGGGGGATCGAAAAGAAGCTTGGCTTTGCCATCGGACGTGAAAAACTTCCCGTCCTCGAACAACCGCCGATGTCCCTCGTCCCCCACCACCATCGATCTCAGGCTTTGGGGCAAACCTTCTCGGACATTTTCTGTCGTTCTGGGGCGAGGGGACTTCGAGGGGTACGGCCATTGGATGCCCCCGGCGGCATCGATCTGGCGGTAGTCCACAATCCCGGTGAAATCGTGGGGCTGGTTGGCCGAAAGTTCGCACATCAGACCAAAGGCGGACTCGGGACTGGTGAACCGCCCAAACAAGTGGTTGCAACCCGTGGCCTTGGCCACCAGCCGGAAAATATCGAAGTCGCTCAAAGCCTGTCCGGGTGGACGACGAACCCGCTTGGAGACTCCGATGCGGCGTTCGGAATTGATTTGGGTCCCCTCCTTTTCGCCCCATCCCGCCGCCGGCAAATACAGATCGGCCATTTGGGCGGTTTGGGAGGTGTGGTACATGTCCTGGACCACCAAAAAATCCAACTTCTCGCGCACGCGCCGAAAGGTATCGGACCCAATCCACGAGTGGGCGGGATTGGTGGCGATCACCCATAGCGCGCGAATCTTGCCGTCCAATACGGCATCCAAAATCTGGTCGTAGGCCAAGCTGGTGCGATCGGGTATTCGCTCCAGCGGGATCTCCATGATCGTCGACACCTCTTGGCGGTGCTTTGGATTTTGGAAATCCCGACCGCCCACTAGCCCTGAGGTGTTCGAGTAGAGCCGCGAACCCATCGCGTTCATCTGGCCGGTGATCGAATTGGGGCCGGTGCCGGGTTTGCCAATGTTGCCGGTCACCAAACACAAGTTGATGATCGCCTGGGCCGTCCGGACCGCCTCGTGGGATTGATTCACGCCCATGGTCCACCAACAACTCACCCGGCGTCCGGGTCGAAAGGCTTGGGTCAGCAGTTCAAGCTCTTCTTCCGACAAGTTGGCCAAGTCCATGGCCTCCTGGTTGGAAAAGCTTGAAACAAATTCGGCCAGCTCACCGAACCCCCTGGTGGACGCTTCCACAAAGGTTCGGTCGATCCAGCCGCGTTCGATCACGTTGCGCAAAATCGTGTAGAGCAAGGTCAGATCGGACTTGGGGGCGATTTGAAAATGATGGCTGCCGGCTTGGGCGGTTTCGGTGCGGCGCGGATCGATCACCAATATTTCCGGATGGCGTTTGTTTTTCATCACGCGTTCCCACAAGATGGGGTGGGCGATGCAGGGATTGGCCCCGATGAAGATCAAGACATCGGATTCCTCGAAATCGTCGTAGGAAAAGGGCGGGGCGTCGAATCCAAAGGCCTGCTTGTAGGCCACATGCGAGGTGGCCATGCATTGGCGGGTGTTGGAATCGCCGTGCAAAAAGCCTAGGCCGAATTTCCAAAGCGATCCCAGCAAAAACATTTCTTCTGTCGGAATCTGTCCGGTGCTCAAGAAGGCCGCCGATTCGGGACCGCCCACCTCGCTCCAATAACGGAATTTGTCAGCCATGATTTCCAGAGCCGCTATCCACCCGATGGGACTTTGGCGCCCGGTTGTGGGGTCGCGCCAAAGCGGCGTGGTGCCGCGGTCCGGGGCGTCGAGCACGGCAATCGATTCCCATCCCTTGGGGCAGGCCATCCCCAGGTTGACGGGATAGGTCGGATCGGGAGTCACGTTGATCGCGCCTTGTTCGCCCAGATGGATGTTCAGACCGCAACCGGTCGAACAAAAGCCACAAACGGTGGTGGTGGTGGATTGGGGAACAACCATCCTGGGCACTTGTCCCAATCCAAAGGGGGCCTGCACCCGCTCCAGCGACTCGGTTTGAGGTCCGTGATGAGAGCGGATCAAATTAGGAAGGTCCATCAAAAGCCCCCAGGCATGCGGGTGGGCGGACAGGCTTGGAAAAACAATCGACGCTCCACTAGATCCGATCCCATCCGAAAGACGACGGCCCCGACGAACATCGGCCAGAAGGCAAAAAGGGTTCCACACACGGCCAACCCCACCGCCACCAGAAACAGTTGGAACTGGGCTTTGGCCAAGGAGGCAAGGGGACCCAAGAGCAACCGAGCCTGTTCGACAAAGGCCTGGGGAAGCTGCGCAGAAACGCGCCGGTCTTTCCAAACCAAGCGGCTTTTCCACAACCCTGTAAAAATGCTCAGAATCCCCACCCAGCGAATACCCTCCACCCCCAATGCTCCCAACAACACGGATCCTCCACCCAGTGCGCACAAGGCAAAGCGCAAGCCGGTGGCAGGCCGGGACCAAACGACCCGAGGCGTGGCAATGTAGAGCATCGCCGAACAAAACACACCAAGCCCCAAGAACACGCCGGCAAGACCCGCCGCCACCGAGACGACATTTTCTGGCAACAGACCGTGCGGAAGGCAGGCGGTAAGGGCGAGCGGAACCGCCGTCCCCATCGTCAAAACTTCTCGGGAAAACCAAGATTTGCGCCAGCCCAAAAAAGCCTTCCAGGCCTTGAGCGGTTTTCCCAGATGGAGAGAGCCTATTCCCAATCCACCCAGGAGGAAGGCCGTGGCCAAGGGAAATGCGTATGGGTTTTCCGTCCATCCAATGGACCTACGGCCCCCTTCGAGCAGCCACAATCCCGCCGCCCATTGGGTGAGGACCAGCAGAATTGCCAACGGAGTATGGGCGTGCTGGGGCTCCAGGCGTTGGGAATCCAAGGAAACCAAGTCGCTGCGCACGACTCCTTTGTAGACGGTGGTGGGAAGGGTTCGTGCGGGAGAAACGAGGGTGGGCAACACGGTCCCTTTTTGGGGATCGGCCCGCAGCGTTTCGGTCTCGATCAACACCACGCGGATCGCCTGGCTCGGGCAGGATTGGACGCAGGCCGGGGCTTCGCCCACCGCCAAACGGTCTTGGCAGAGATCACACTTGCGCACGATCCCCAACCGGTCGTTCCACTTGGGGGCCTCGTAGGGGCAGGTCCACAGGCAATATTGGCAACCTATGCACTGGTCATCCAAATGCTTGACAATTCCTGTCGTTACGTTTTTCTCGTAAGCCAAGGTCGGGCAGCCATTGGCGCAACCGGGGTCCACGCAGTGGTGGCACGAAGACGTCACCGTCACCAAGGCTTTTTCACCAAGGAGGGTCCCTGTCGTGCGCCAGCTTTCCCCCTCGTCCAACCCGTTCAAACCATGGCAGGCAGCCACGCAAGCCTTGCAGGAACTGCATTTGTCCAGATCGACCTCGAAGGAGTACTGCTGGCCCGGCCCGGGAGCTGTGGCGGGCATCAGCTCGCTGTAGACGTTCGCCATGGCGGGACCCCGGGCCGTCTCGTGCCATTGGGAAAACCTATCGACAGCCGAAAGGTCGGAAGATTTTTCGAGGGTCTCTTCCAAAAATTGCTCCAGGGAGGAAAAGGCCGAAAGATCCGCCTTGGTGCGCGGTAGCGGGGACATCAGTAGACATCCCGCAAGTAACGGTGGTCCTTGGCCATTTGGCCCACATAGGCCTCGGCCGCCTCGGGAGACAACCCACCCACCGAACAGGCGATTTGCGCCAAGGCGGCGTCCACGTCCTTGGCCATACGCTTGGCGTCTCCGCAGACGCAAAAAACCGCCCCGCCTTCGATCCAGGACCAAACGTCCTTGGCACGCTCCATCATCCGGGTTTGGACATAGATCTTTTCGGCTTGGTCGCGACTGAAGGCGAGGTCCAATTCCGATAACACTCCCTTGCCGCGAAATTCGAGGATTTCCTCGCGGTACAAGAAGTCGGATTCCTGGGATTGGTCTCCGAAAAACAACCAATTGCGCCCGGTCCCACCGCTGGCGGCGCGCTCTTGGAGAAAGGCGCGAAAGGGAGCGATGCCGGTTCCGGGTCCCACCATGATCAAGTCCACCGAGGGATCGACAGGTGGATGAAAATGACTGGAGGGCTGGACGTACACATTGACCGGCAACCCCAACGGAACCCGGGAGGCCAAGAACGAAGAGGCGGCTCCGTAGCGCACCCGGCCGTTCACATGGGTCCGTTGGACACCGACCGTTAGGTGGACTTCATGGGGATGGGCTAACGGCGAACTGGAGATGGAGTAAAGTCGAGGCGTGATCTTGCGGAGTTTGCCAACCAACGATTGGGGATCCAGTTTGGCGGTCGGGAAGGCTCGCAACAAATCCAACACGTCGGAATTTGTCAACAAGGTTTCGCGCTCGGCCTCCCCTTCCTCGGACAACAACTCCCGCAAACGGCGACGATCGCCTTGGGCTGGACCGCATTCCTGCAATGCCTGGAGCAGGTTTTTTTGCGGCTTGAAAAGATCCAACTTGGCCAACA
This sequence comes from uncultured Fibrobacterota bacterium, assembly GCA_903825275.1. Classification (GTDB taxonomy): domain Bacteria; phylum Fibrobacterota; class Fibrobacteria; order UBA5070; family UBA5070; genus UBA5070. Next base: position 5,638 of record CAIKAA010000217.1, read on the forward strand.
AGGCGGCCCGGAAGGAAATGATCTGGCCATCGGGAAGCACCACCGTCTCACCGCCGTGGGCATTGCAGGCGATCACCAAACTGTCGACCAATTCGAAATGGTTCACGGGCCAGACTCCCAAGGCATCCCCAGACCTGTAGGTCATGCCGGAACCGGCTAGCGAAAAGGCGAGGTGGCGGGTGTCCTTCGCGGAATTCTTTCCGTTCAAGCGGCGGTTTTCCAAAAGCGGTGCCGGGAACGGATTGGCTTTGGTCCATCCCGCAGGGACATCGGTCTTTGCTTCCAACACGGGGGTCGATACCTCACCCGCCACCAGGATTCGGGAGAGTTGGTTCTGCCAATCCGTCGCGGGCGTCTCAAAATCGGTGTCCAAGGTTTCCAGCGCCAACAACCGCTTGGCGCCCAAGCGGTCCAACCGCGCGTCCAACTGGACGGCCGCCGCGCAAAAACGCGCGTAATTGCGATCGCCCAGACCCAGGACAGAAAACGTCAAATGAGAAAACACTTGTCCGTCAAGAGCCTGGAGCCAATTCCAAAAAGCCTTGCCATTGTCTGGCATTTCGCCGTCACCCCAGGTGGACGTGACGAACAAGACATGCGACTCCTTGCCCCAATCAATCCCCGAACCCGTGTCCATGGCAGCGATTTCGGGAACCCAGACATGGCCACCGCCCGCCGAGGCGCCCTTCAACCGATCGCCCAAGGCGAAGGCGATGCTTTCCGCATTCCCCGATTGGGAGGCGTAGAGGATGCGAAGGCTTCGTGTGGGGACGGGTAAGGTGTTGGCGGCCGCGGCACCGGGCGCACTGGGGCGCGCACTGGCGAGGTTGCCGGCATTGAACAATCCGGCGAGATAGCCGTTGAGCCATCCGCGTTGCTCGCTGGAAAAGGGGGCGGTGTCGGGAAGGACCGGTGCTTGCATGGGTCATTCTCCTGCAATGGCCAAGACGGTGTTGGCTGTGAAGAGGGTTTGGAGCTGTTCGGGTGTTTGGCGAAGAGTGAATTGGGCGAAAGTTTCGTTCTCGCTTCGAGATTTGAGCCAAACCTCCAGGATCGCTTCGACTGTTTGGGGAATCTGCTCCGAGGGAACGGCTGTCCTCACTTGGGTCGCGCAACGAGCATCGGCCCCGGATCCGCCTCCCACCAAGACATGGAAGGCGTCGTGACGGATTCCGTCCAAATCCAGTCCAGTTCCCAACAACCCGATGTCGCCGATGTAGTGTTGGGCACAGGAATGGGGGCATCCAGTAAGGTGGATGTTGACGGGTTGATCGGCCAAAAGTCTTCCTGCCAATCGCTTTTCGATTGCCAAGGCCGTCTGTTTGGTCGCCGCCTGGCCGTGTTTGCAACCTTCCGAACCCGTGCAGGCCACCAATCCTTGCAAGAGGCCATCGGGATTTGTGGAGAGTCCCAAATCAGACAATTCCTGTCGGAACCTTGCCAGATTCGAATCTGAAACCCCCGAAATCAAGAAGTTTTGCCAGACCGTCAACCGCAGATCGCCGTCCCCCCATTGTTGCGCGATACGGGCCACCCCATTCAGTTGATCGGCGGAAAGCTTTCCCACCGGAACATGCACCCCGACCCAAAAAAAACCCTCTTGTTTCTGGGGGTGCTGTCCCAAATGGGCGGCGCGATCGGTCTCGGGGGCGAAGCGGCATTGGGCCAGGTCCACCCGGCGCAACGGGAAGGGAAGTCGTTCGCCGACGGCCTTGAGGAATTTCTCAAAGCCCCAATCGTCCAGCAAATACTTGAGTCGCGCTTTGCCTCGCTGGCCGCGATGTCCGTTTTCCAAAAACACCATAAGGATTTGATGAAGGGCTGGTAGCCATTCGTCCAGCGAAAAAACGACCCCGGTATCGCGGGCGAAATCCTTGTGTCCCGTAATGCCCCCCAAGGCCAACCTCAGGTAGATTCCCTCGGGATTTGGGGAATCCCGCACCTGACAAGCGCGCAACCCGATGTCGTTGGTGTCTTCCAGGGAAGCGATCGCATTCCCTCCGTCAAAGGCCACGTTGAACTTGCGGGGCAACCCGTGCAAATCGGGAGTGTGAAGTACGTGGTGGTGCCAGGCGCGGCAAAGTGGGCGCACATCGATCAGCTCCCGCGGATCGATTCCCGCCGTGGGATTGCCCACCACATTGCGGATGTTGTCGGCCCCCGATCCGCGCGCCCCCAATCCCACCTCTTCCAAACGAACCAATAGATCGGTCATCTTTCCGGGCAGAATGTTCCGCACTTGAAGGTTGGATCGGGTGGTGAGCCAAATTTCCCCGTCGGCGCATTCACGGCTGATCTTGGCGATTGCCAGGGCCTGGGGGAAGGTTACAATCCCACCGGGTATCCGAAAGCGGGCCATGGGACGTTCTTGGGCCGGCGAGACGTTGAAGATCCCGTGGAAGCGCGCCAGGAAATTTTCCTCGCCTTGAGGAAAGGCCCCCTGTTCATCGAGTTGTGCCAAGCGGGACCGGAAAAGGTGGGGATTGCGGCGCCGTTTGATCTCCTCTTCCTTGGAAAGTCTCTTACCTTCGGCCAGCCATCGCGTTTGGGCTTTGTAACCGGCGCAGGCTTCGGGTGGATAAGGATTGGATTCTCCCGAACCGACAGAACTTGTCAGGCTCGAGGCGGCTTTCAAAAATCCATCCAGCCACTCTTTCTGGTGGTTGGAGAAGCTCTGGGGATTGGCGGTGGTCTGGGCAAGGCTTGGGTTGGACATGGAATCCCTCACGTAGGAGGCTCTTCAGAGCTTCTCCACTGGGACCCATTCGCTCGGCCGGACCGGACGCAGTAGGGTGCGCTGGATCCTTGGTATGCTAGAATCGGGCCAAGAACGGTTCCACTGGTCGTTTTGGCAAACGTCCTATTTTGGTGGGTGACAATTCCCGTGGATTGTCAGATGACAATTTTCCCTGTCAAACAAAATCCGCTGGGCGTGGAAATGCTTTGGCCGGGGTTTGGTGCAAAGTCCTCATCCACCAATCGTGTGCATGGCCTGCGAGATCGAGGCGATTCTTCCCATCGGTTTGAGACCCACCACCTTGGCCACGGTCTCTGCCAGTTCTTGGCCAGACAACCCTTTGAGCGAAATGCCGTCTTCCTTGAACAAACACGACCGAAGCTCGCCTTTGGCGGAAAGTCGCAACCGGCTGCAGCCGGTGCAAAACGGCACGGTTTCGCTGGCGATGAAGCCTAACTTGGCCCCGGCTTGGGAAGCCCGTAAGAAGGCCGTCGCGTCAGAAGCTGAAGGCAGGGGACGAAGCGGGGAATGAGCGTCCAAACGTATGAGCATTTCCGAAGCCGAGACGAACCGTTCGTCAAAAAATGGCAGGGCCTCGCCGATCTTCATCAGTTCCAAAAACCGGACCTCGATTCCCTCGACCACTGAAAAATCGTGAAAGGCTTCCAGTTCGTCGTCGTTCCAGCCGCGCATCACCACGG
>CAIKAA010000218.1 GCA_903825275.1 uncultured Fibrobacterota bacterium
CCGCTATCATTTTCTCAACTGTTAATGTCGATTGCTGTCGCAAATTGGAAATTAGATGCCCGAAAACATATTGATGACATTGTGGACAAGGTCCGGTTTGGCTCGGACATGGAGTTCTCTATCGATCGCGATTGGATTTTAAAAACAGCACTGGCCTTGACGGATGCAGACATTCGCTTCAAGGTTAAAAATTTTACTGGTAAGCAAGTTGAAAGAATTGAAAGTGAATGGGACGAAATCAGTGCCTGTATCGCTGAGACATTTCGATTGCTTCGGTCGTTTGGCCTAAATGATTCATCTCTACGCGCAAAGAACGCCGCCATTCCTGTGGCCTATTACTTGTACCACAAAGGTCGTGATCCGGATACAGGCAAGAAAGGAGTTTACTCAAGCATCAACAAACAAGCCTTTCACGCTCAAGACCGAAAACTGATTCGGCAGTGGTTGCATATGTCATTACTGAAGGGAGTTTTCGGTGGTCAAGGAGACAACCTACTGACAAACTTACGGGGGATTATCAAGGAGAACATTGCGGGAGAATCATTCCCGTTGCCAAAGATCATCGAACACTACCGAGGTCAAAATAAGGATTTGATCTTTGATGATGAGTTCATTAGTAGGCTGCTCAAAACCCAGAAAGATGATGTGTCTTGCTTTTCAATCTTGGCATTACTCATGCCCGACCTTGACTACACACGTGCACTTCAGAAAGACCATATCCATCCTGCTGCAGCTTTCAGTCTTGAAAGGCTAACTCACTGCGAATTTTTATCAGGTAAACAAGAACTTCTGGAGTTTTTCCTGAATCCCGATAACTGGAACAGTATCGTCAACCTCCACCTTTTGGATGAATCTCGGAATAAATCGAAACAAGACCGACCATTTGATGAGTGGCTGAAGGAGCAAGGTGTCTTGAGTCTTGACGGGCTACTGATCCCTTCAGACGCACCACTCGATTTTGAATCGTTCCGCACCTTCTTCGAAAAGCGTTCTCTTCACTTATCCAACATCTTGAAGGAGTTGGGTAAATCCTGAATATTCGCGGGTAAGGATTCTATTCCGCAATGGTTTTAGCGTGTCTGATGAACCTGACTTCGGTCTCGGAAGCTCTGCCCAATTCGAGAATGGGCACGCATTCCACCAATGTTGTGTGCTCGTAGTAGACAACGGGAACCTCAAGTTGAAGGCGATGGCCCGTTGTAGGAGCCATCAATCCCACCCATAGGACATCCTCCTCTCCCTTCCCGCCCTATCGTTGATGTGTGACTCAACCACCATCCATCGAAGAGGCTATCCTGTGAAACCGTTCCTTCTCCTCCTGTCCACCGCGCTGTTCGCTGGTTCGTATTCCGGCACCGTGACCGATCTAACTGGCGCGGGTCTGGCCGGCGTGACCATTTCCTCCACCGGCTTTTCGGCGGTCTCCGATGCCCAAGGGCGCTGGGCTCTTGGAGCAGGGATTGGCGTGATTCCAAAGGTTGCAAAGCCAATTCCGGTGATCCAGAACATGGTTATTGAAAATGGACGCCTTCGCTTGTCTTGGCGAGGCGTGAATCTTCAGGGGCGTTCTCTCGGTGGGCAGGCCCCGATCGTTCGATCCGTGCTTGCGGCGGGGGCGCCTCGGAGTGCGGTCATCGACACGCGCGATACCTTGTTGGTCCAGTGGCATGGCAAGCTGTTGACGCGACTCTCGGTTCCATACGATTCGACAGGAATTGTCTTCGCAATCGATACAGGGTGGAGCGACGATGGGGGAATCGCGTGGAATGCCCACATCCCCTACGGAAGCGTGGATTTTGCCGGCCAGAGGTACCGGACCGTCCAGATCGGGCGTCGGACTTGGATGGCCGAGAACTTGAACTTTGCCGGATCCGGCGCGGGGATTGGCTCGTGCTTCGGTGGCAGTGTGGATTCGTGTCCGAAGTATGGACGTTTGTACACCTGGGACGAAGTAATGGCGGGATCTCCCTCCAGTTCTACCGGACCCAGTGGGGCCAGAGGAATTTGTCCTACCGGCTGGCATGTGCCTTCGGATGCCGAATGGACGTCGATGCAGATTCAGGTCGATCCCACCAACACGGTGGATGCCACGAGCTTGAAGTCGAACGGCGGATGGGTCTCTCCGTGGATGACTCCGATGAATGGCTCGGACGCTTTTGGTTTTCGGGTGCTTCCCGGCGGACAGATGATGGCAGGGAAGGCACCTGGATTTCGCACAACCGGCACCTGGTGGAGTGCCACCAAAAGTGATTCTTCAAATGCTTGGTCCAGGAGCATCCAAGGCCCAAGCGTGTCGCGAAATTCGGCCGATCAGAAGTTCGGTCTCTCGCTGCGCTGCGTCATGAATCCCAACGCTACGACCTCTTCCGACTCGACTCTTTCGAGTCTGAGAACCGGCGCCGGATTGTTGTCTCCCGCTTTTTCACCGAATCGAGTCGAATACATCGACATTCTCCCCGCTGGCGTGACGGTTGAGACCTTTTCGATCCTCCCCACAGATTCCCGGTCGACGGTGACTTATGATGGAAGTTCGATCCCCAAGGCCACGCTTGGGTCGGACGGGAAACGCTCCTTGGCCATCACCGTCACCAACGCCAACGGGAATTCGCTGACCTACACTCTTCAAATCTTGTCAGAGAATCTATCTGTGACGAGTCTTCGGTTAGGCTCAGACTACCTGAAAAACGACGGCATCACCTCCTATCCGATTTATGGTCAACTCGCCGAACGGCTACCAGGATTTGTAACAAAGCTCTCGGTCACGGATTCGCTCGGCGACGCCAGCACCCATTTCACGATTCCCTCCATCGGCATTCCTGCCCAGGCCACGAGTTTCGATCTTCAAGCCGACGGCAAGGCCAATCTGATCGCCAAATCCACGGCTCACGATGGCTCCTACAGCCTTGTGCTTTCGGTAACGAGTTCCTTGGGGAGCGTGGTCACCACAACAGTACAGTTCAAGGTGACGATGGACACCGTGCTCAACTCGACATTTGGCCCGTTCTCCGTCGGGGGCTTTGGAGTTGTTCCAGGGAGTTTCCTCCGGCTGACCGATACGCCAACCGTTTACCAAGCTGGAGCAGCTGGCTCGAACGGTGGAAAGATCGATCTGATTTGCAAGGCGAATGCATTGGGCCAAGCCTCGCTTGAATCGTCCTCGCTCGCCAAACAGAACGGAGATCTCCAAAACGAGACATCCATCATTGGGAAGGTGACTCTGATCGCACCCTACACAGGCCCCCTCCCTGCCACCATCGGTCAGGCGAAGGCGGCTTTGTCGGGAACGACATCCCAATCCGTTGTACTCGCAAACAACGCGAGCTATGTCGTCCAGCTCTCCGATGGGTCCTGCGCGATCCTCTCGGTAACCGATTTGGTCGGCTCGGGGGATAAGGTGACGTTTACGCTGAAGGTGAGTGCCCGTTGAACTTGCCGGCACCGACCAGGATGGATCGGCGAAACTACGTAGGGCTTTCCGACGCGCGGAGCCCTGTCCATTTGGGCCAGGGAGGGGATTTGGCAAACGAAACGTTGCTGCGATCGGTCCGACGCTGAATTGGGTGGCAGTTGATTTTTTGGTCCAACCCCCATAAATTGTTCCATGATGTTGAGATCGAATCTCAACAAGCTTCCTGAAAGGCACCAGATCATGAAATTCAAAGCCCTCCTCGCCACGCTCCTCCTTGTCGGTGGATCCCAGGCCCAAACCTGGAACTTCGATGCCGTGCATTCCAATGTGGGTTTCGCCATCAAACACCTCGCGGTCAGCACTGCGCATGGCACCTTCGACAAGGTCGAGGCCAAACTCTCGGGAGATCCCAAGAAGCCCTCGTCCCTGGCCGCTGAGGTCACCATTCAGGCGGCCTCGGTGAACACCAGGGTCGACAAGCGCGACGAACACATCCGTTCCCCCGACTTCTTCGACGTGGCCATGTTCCCAACCATCACCTTCAAATCCGAAAAGGTGGAATTCAAAAACGGCAAGGATATGATGGTCGGCACCCTCACCTTGCACGGCGTTTCGAAGAAAATCGAAATTCCGTTCGAACTTTCCGGACCGGTCGTCGATCCCTGGAAAAACAATCGCATTGGCTTTGAAGGCGCATTCAGCCTAAACCGCCAGGACTACGGCATCGCCGGCGGCGGCGTCGCGGTGGGCGACGAGGTGAAGATCGAAATCTCGGCAGAATTCACCCAAGCCGCCGGCTCCGTGCAATCGCCCCCACCTGCCAAGAAGTGATGTGTCGCGATTGATGTGACAATATCTGTCTGATGAAAGCGGAGGTTCTCTGCAAGGGACCTCCGCTTTTCATTTTCGGCACAGTCGTTTCTTTCCAAACCGAAGTGACCAGATTCCCGCAGACTTGCCGTTGCCTTGGCCCCTAAAGGTGCTCTGCCGGTTTCGCAATGCCGTAGCAGTCGATACAACCGCCTGCGGCGGCCACGATTCGACAGGCTCACCGCGAGCTCAGGCAACGGCGGATTCGCCCGGCCTTGGCACCCAAGGTGCCCTGCCCAAGCTAAAGTTCTGTCGCAGCGGTCCTCAGGCCAGTCCTGAGCAAGCGATAGCGCGTAGATGGGATGAGCGGAGGAACATTAAGCAATTTTTTTTTCACACTCTCTCAGGCAACGACGGATTCGAGTGTCAAATATTCCGCTCGTCCTGAGGAGGCACTGAAAGTGCCGTCTCGAAGGGCGAGACAAATAGGACTGAAGATGCGAAATTCGGCGAAAGCGGCCAGTCAATTCGGGGCAAAGCGGCCGGGTCCCCTGGTGGTCTGAGAGTCTCCAGGGGACAAGGTAATTAGTCGGCCG
>CAIKAA010000219.1 GCA_903825275.1 uncultured Fibrobacterota bacterium
AAGGGATCAATGACACGGGGAAATCCTTTTTACAAGGACAAGCCGACACCACTGGTGAATTTGATCTTGACTCAGTGCTTTCCTTCCCAGCTGGTCGTGCGTTCATCCGAAGACATACTGCAGATGGCCGAACCAAAGTTGAGATGTTCACCCTCTCGCCAATTCCAGATGTCCCTCTGGCAGCAGGCGACCGAGTCCAAATCGTAGACTTGCTTGCAAACAACCACGACGAAACGATTCAGATCACTGGTTTTGTCCCCTATCCAGGCCCGCAAACATTATCTAGTGGATTAACCGTCCGATCCGCTATTTTGAGCGCTGGGGGATTCTTGCCTTATGCCGATCCAGCCCATAGCCGTTTGGAAGTCCCTAACGATTCCACTGGAGCAACGACTCGTGCCTTGGTGCTTGACAGCGCCCTCACAACTTCAGACGCATACCTTCCGATGCCCCCCCAAGGCTTGATCGCGATCCCGCGTCGATTGGATCGCCAAAACCTGGAAGTTGTGACCCTGTCCGGAGAAGTTGTCCGTCCCGGTGTCTACGCGTTGTTGACCAAGGATGAAACCTTTTCTAGCATCATCAAACGAGCAGGTGGCCTACGGCCCGAATGCTATGCCGAAGCCGGGCGTTTGATGAGATCCGATTTTGGCGGATCCGGTCGGGTTGTTTTCGACGTACTCAAGGCAATTAAAAAACCAAAAAGCAAATATGACATCCCCATGCGAACAGGTGACGATATTTATTTCCCCCGACGGCCGGTTACACTTCAAGTAATAGGTACAGTCAATAATCCAGGTCTGGTTACCTGGCAAGAGGGTGCTTCCTGGAAAACATATGTGTCCATGGCTGGAGGGTACGGTGATTCGGCAAATGTAGATGATGTCTACATTAAATTGCCTACTGGTGGTATCCAAACTCGATCTGATGGCATCGATGATCCAATGCCTGGATCCGTGCTTGTTGTTCCCCACGGAAAACCTCGTGAACCAATCAAGATTGGTGAAATATTTTCTGGCATTAACATGATCCTTGCCTCGGTGATCGCTGGATTGACCATTTATGTGCTTTTGAACAAATGATGCGGCAGACGTCCACTTTCGGGAAGCACAATGTGCACTTCCAACAAAGGTTGAGGGGAGCGTGAATCGTTTTCATGGGTCCAGAATCCTCATCACCGGAGGATTGGGCTTCATTGGATCGAATCTCGCGAGGAGATTGGTTCAACTCGGCGCCAAGGTAACATTGGTTGATAGCCTGATCCCCCAATTCGGAGGAAATATCGCTAACATCCTCGATATCAAGGACCGTGTCGAAGTAAATATTTCTGATGTCCGGGATCCTCACGCTATGGCTTATTTAATCCAGGAGAAAGAATTTCTTTTCAATTTGGCCGGACAGACAAGTCACATGGACTCCATGACAGATCCTGTTACAGACCTAGAAATCAATTCTGCTTCGCAATTATCGATTTTGGAGGCTGCCCGAAAAAAAAACCCATCCATCCGGATCATCTACGCATCAACACGCCAGATTTACGGCAAGCCGCAGTATCTCCCCGTCGACGAAAAGCACCCAATTTTACCGGTAGACGTGAACGGGATCAACAAAGTTGCCGGAGAGTGGTACCACATCCTCTACAGCAATGTTTATGGCATTCCTTGCACGGCCCTTCGCCTGACAAATACTTATGGCCCCGGAATGCGCGTGAAGGACGCTCGCCAAACCTTTCTTGGCCTTTGGATCAAAAACCTACTCGTTGGTGAACCCATAAAAATCTTTGGAGACGGCTTACAATTACGTGATTTCAACTATGTCGACGACGCAGTCGAAGCATTCCTTCTCGCTGCATCTTCAGACCAAGCGATTGGTCAAGTCCTAAATTTAGGAAGCAAGGAAGTCATTGGACTCAAATCTCTTGCCGAAAAAATGGTCGACATATATGGCAAAGGTGAATGCGAGTTGATACCATTCCCATCAGAGAGGAAGGCAATAGATATCGGCAATTATTATGGCGATTTCAGCCTTGCAACTGCAACGTTGGGTTGGTCACCAAAAATTGGCCTTGCCGAGGGGTTGCGCCGGACGTTGGAATATTACGTTAATTCTGGCACCCAATATTGGGACAAATGAGATGATCCTGATGAACGATTTTAAGCGCGAGGACGAAACCCTTATCCAATCCCAAATCGCTGCCGTTGAACGTGTCTTCCGATCAGGCTGGTATATCCTTGGCCATGAAGTAAAAGCTTTTGAAGAAGAATGGTCGGAGTGGGTCGGGGCTTCAGAAACAGTCGGCGTCGCTAATGGGATGGATGCATTAGAAATTGGATTGCGTGCCATCGGAATTCGTCCAGGTGATGAAGTTATCACCACGCCAATCACTGCTTTTGCAACGGTCCTTGCGATTTTGCGAACCGGTGCTCATCCAGTACTAGCCGACATTGATCCTGAAACTGCAATTCTTGATCCAAAGTCAGTAGAACGTTGTCTGTCGCCAAAAACGAAAGCCATCATGGTTGTGCATTTGTACGGACAAGCAGGACCTTTGAAGGAGCTATCCGCATTGTGTTCCAAAGGCAATATTCAATTGATTGAGGATTGCGCGCAAGCTCATGGAGCAAAAGTCGCCGGTAAATCAGTGGGAACGTGGGGAGCCTTTGCCGGATGGAGTTTTTATCCAACAAAAAATTTGGGTTGTATTGGCGACGGCGGCGCACTCACCACAGAAACACCACAGATCGCCGAGGCAGCCCGTAAATTGCGAAATTATGGACAGTCTGATCGTTACCAACACCCAGTGTTAGGTATGAACAGTCGGTTAGATGAACTACAAGCGGCCATCCTACGAGAAAGGCTGAAATATCTAACCGAATGGACAAACCGCAGACGAATGTTGGCCATTACTTACACCTCAGAAATTCGCAATCCAAGTGTCTTTGTTTTGCCGCTGCCAACAGATAAAGATGAACACGTCCACCATCTTTTCGTTGTAAGTACCTCTCGACGAGAGGCTTTACAATCTCACTTGAAACACTGTGGAATTGAAAGCTTATGCCATTATCCAATTCCGGTCCATCATCAAGATCCTTGTAAAACCGTTCGGATCGATCCAAATGGACTTCCAAACTCCGAACGCCACGCTAATGAATGCTTATCACTGCCAATTTACCCAGGCCTGACAGACTCTGAAGTCAGTCAAGTCATCGATGCAATGAACAGGTGGAACCGCTGAAAAACTTTCATGTTAATTCATTGTCTGTAGGAAAGGAAAAAATCGCCATGATCATTCCTGAAAACAAAAATCATCAACAAAATACACATTCGTTAGGCGACGCAATTAACGTAATTCATTTTATTCGATCAGTAAATCCCGCATTGGGAGGGCCAATTCAGGGAATAAAGTCGTTAACGGAGGCTGCACAAGGTTCATTGGTAACAAAAATTGTTTCCCTAGATGATCCTAATGATACTTGGGTAAAAGAATGCCCAATACCTGTGATTGCAGTGGGCCCTGGATTCGGGACATATGGGTTTTCTTTCTTAGCCCTGAAACGCTTAAAAAAAAGAATAAAATCAACTGATATAATCATTGTGAATGGAATCTGGCAATACAGCAGCATTCTTGGAATGCGTTTTGCAAAATTTTTAGGCACCCCGATGTATGTATTCACTCACGGGATGCTTGATCCATGGTTTAAAAAACAATACCCTCTAAAGCATATCAAAAAAACCCTCTATTGGGCCATTGGAGATTATCAAGTATTAAAACATGCTACGGCGGTGATTTTTACCACACAATTAGAATGCGAACTTGCTCGCCAATCCTTTCCCTGGCGGTATCAGGTAAAAGAATTCG
>CAIKAA010000220.1 GCA_903825275.1 uncultured Fibrobacterota bacterium
CGATTTTCGTCCGTTCCAACCGCTTGCGACTCTCGATCGCCAGCTTGTTCCTGATCAATGCTTTGGTTCATCTTGTCCCATCGATCACGCTTGGACAATACAGCCCAGGCATGGTTAGCGCCGCAACGTTGTACATCCCATTCGGCGTGACCCTTCACCTTCATGCCTGGAAAATGGGCCGATCAAATCAAGGCGAGTCAGTCATCTCGTTCGCGATCGGCCTGTTCTTCATGAGCGTGCCATTTGCCTACCAAGCGCTGCGACTTCTTCATTTGATTCGGTAACCAAGCCGCAATGTCCCGCCGTTTGGTATATCCTCTGTGGCATCTCGCAGATCGAGCCAAGGACTCCCAATAAAGGTCAATCTCTATGGATCCCAAACCTGAAGTGCAATCTCCCTCGCCAGCCAAAGAAGTCCTTGATGACCTCTTCCATTTTCGATTCCATCGATCCAGCCTCCACTTGAATTCGGTTTTTGGAAACGATTGGTTCGCCCTCAAGGCCGAGGCGTTTGCGAGGTTTTTCGGCACGCCGGTCTTTTTGGTTGGACAAACCATTGTGGTCGCCACATGGATCACCTTAAACGTCATTGGCTGGGTGAAGTTCGATTTATACCCCTTCATCCTTCTGAATCTGGCCTTCAGCCTCCAAGCGGCTTATGCCGCACCCCTGATCCTCTTGGCTCAGACTCGCCAAGCCGACCGCGACAAGGCCCACGCCGAAGCCGACGCCAACCACCGCGAGGCCATCGCTTCCGAAAGCGCCCGCCGCCAAATGGATGTGGGCCAGCAAACCTCCCAAATCGTGGAGTTGCTCCAGCAAAACACCAAGCTCACCGAATTGACCCAGGAATTGAGCTTGCGCATCGAGGTCCTCACCCGTGAGGTGCACTCGAAACTGATTCAGGAGACCAAGCCCTAAGGGTATTCCAAACCTTTCTCCATCGTTCATCTGGGTTTTCCCTCTGTCGCGAACCCGAAAACGCCTCCGCCACAAACGGGAACCAGCATGGGGGGTAGAAAGGGCATTTGAGTCGTTTCCGGACAAGCCGGCCCCCCCCTTCTCAGCAAAAGTCCCCCCAATAGGAGACAGGCAATCCCTGGCGCCGGGGAGTTTAAAATGGGATACTCGGATAAATGCCCCCTCATTCATCCATCGGAAATTCTGTTTGAACAAAGGTTGGAACATTCGCAACGGAGTCCAGGTCGTCACGGACCTTTCGGCATGCCGCGAGCGAGAGCTGGACTTCAGCCTCCCCATCGAGGTGGAAGGGGTTCCGGCGGACAGCGAGGTTTCGTGTCGCAACACCTTGTCTTTGATCTCGTACCTGGAACACCAATTTGGAATCGAGACCGCCCCACTGCTCAAAACGGTCGGTTTGGAACTGAGCATCCATCACCTCAAGGACCCTCACAAATGGTTGAGTTGCGTCGATAGCCTTCGGGTGTTCGAGTTGGTCCGACGCTTGAGCACCTCCCGGAATCCCCGCCAATTCAAGGAAGTCGGTCGTCACGCCCATCGCTACCAAACCCTGGGTGCGGGGGTGGATGCGCTGGCGAATCTGCTCCCACTGCGCCGCGTGATGTGGATCGCTTCGGAGTATGGGCGAATTTTCAACAACATGCAATTCACACGTTCGATCCGCATGTCCAAGGGTATGATCGTCCTCACGAACAAATATGCCCAGCAATTTCAAACGACCACGGTCATTGATTTGGATTGGTGGGCGTTGGGGATTTACACCGGTTTCCCGGAGCGGCGGGACCTTCCCTGCGCCAACGGAGTGATCGACTACTCGGTTTTTTCCCTCGAACATTTGCTGGATCGGGAATATTCCTGGCTCGGGGTTCGAGATCACGGGATGCGATCGGAATGGACCTACCACGGTTTGGCGCGTCGGCGTTGGTTCGTGGAAGGGGAGGAGCACGCTCACGAAGCGATTTTGTTGAGAGAAAGCCTCGTGCCGGGAATCAGCGCCATAGGCGAAGACCTTTTTCATCCCGTAGCCAAGGAAATGGAGGATTTCACTCCCCAAGAATTGACGAACCTTTTGGAAAAGCGAATGGCCACCAAAGTGTGGTTGGTGACCAAGCCTTTGGTGCGTTCCAAGGAAATCGTGCTCGAACGGGGCGAAATTTACGGGGCCCCCTACAGCCGATTCACCCTAAAATGGCAGGAGCGGTCGGCATGGAAGGGTTTTGTGGAAACCGTGCGCCATTGGCGCAGACGGCTGGCCATTTCGGCCGAGGCCTTGCGGACAGAAATTGACGCAGCCAAAGCCGAGTCGATGCACTCCAACCGCGAACGGTTGGCCTCCGAGAAAAAATCCATCATCTTCCAGACCTACGCCAGGCATTCATTGGTGGAACGAATCGACCGCGGCGAGGATCCACGGCTCGACAAGCCGATCCGACAAGATTTGGCGGTGCTGTTCTCCGACCTTCGCGATTTTACCCAGCTTGCCTCCCAAATGTCCCCCGAGGACACCGTCGCCTTTCTGAACTCCTACTTCAATCGCCAAAACCGCCCGATCTACCACCACCGCGGCGAGATCGACAAGATCATGGGCGACGGGATGATGGCCATCTTCAACGATGGCAAAGGAATGGAACCCATGGCGGTTCGCGCCGTCCATGCCGCCATCGACATTCGGCTTGAGCTGCAGGCCTACAACCGCGAACGCTGGGAATGGCACATTCGCCACGCGGAACCCGGGGAAGAATTCCCGCGCATCGACAACGGAATCGGGGTGGCGTTTGGCCCTGTGGTGATCGGCAACATTGGTTCAGATCACAAACTCGATTACTCTCTGATCGGGGACGTGGTGAATGTCGCCTCGCGCCTGGAAGGCCTGACTCGTTACTATGGTTCGGGCATTTTGGTGACCGAAGAAGTCCGCAACCTTCTGCCTGATCGGTTTTATGTTCGCTTCCTCGATACAATCCGGGTCAAAGGACGTGACATGCCGTTGCGAATCCACGAGGTTTACGACCACGAACCGGTCCGAGTGAAAAACGCCAAATCCAAAAACCAGTTTTTGATGGAAGAGGCTTGGAACCTGTATGCGGCGGGGATGTTTTCCGAATCGCGTCACATTTACGAAGAGCTGATCCGCACCAGCGGCCCCCACATGCTGCAATCCAGCAAATGCATGGACCCTTCGCTGGAATTTTTCCTGAATCGCTGCTGGATGATGGAATCCCGGGTCCAAGAAAATCCAGCCTTGCTCGGGCATTGGATCGGCATCCACGGCTTTGATGTGAAATAGCCCGGAACGGCAAATAATCCATGAATATAGGTATCAACAATGCCTATATTCATGGATTATGGAGAGAATTCACGATTTTCAATCCCTCACCAAGCTCCGCAGCTGGTTCCCCGTCACGGCGATCTTAGGGCCTCGACAGTGCGGGAAAACCACCTTGGCCCGTCAGTTGGGAGCTGGCCATCATTTCGATCTGGAGCATCCCGGAGATTTGGCAGCACTATCCTCTCCGATGGCCACTTTGGAGCAGCTTTCGGGTCTGATCGTGCTGGACGAAG
>CAIKAA010000221.1 GCA_903825275.1 uncultured Fibrobacterota bacterium
CCTCCCAAAAACCGGTTGTTTTGAATCTCACTCCCATGATCGATTTGATGACGATTCTGGTGGTTTACCTGGTGATGAGCTTCTCGGCAGACCCAGCGACGTTGGCAAATTCGAAGGACATCGAACTTTCCAAAGTGCGGATCACTTCCGAAAAGCCAAAGGAAATTTCGGTCATTTCACTTTCGAAGGACATGCTCCTTTTGGATGGAAAGCCGATTTGCCCAGTGATCATCAACCCCAAGGATGGTTTCCCGGATTTCCCGGATTCCGTTTGGTCCGGTTTCTTCATCGCACCTTTGAAGGAAGCTCTGGACAAAGTCAAGGAAAATGCGCAGGCCATCGAGCGCATCAACCCCAGCAAAAAATTCAACGGCGAAATTCTGCTTCACGCGGACCACGCCATTCCTTTCGCGACCTTGAAGCCTGTCATGCGGTCTGCCGGCAACGCCGGATTCCGACAGATCAAGATCGCGGCCAAGGGAATGAACTGAGGAATTCGACATGATCCACCACTGGAAAATCGTACTTCTTCAGAACAACCGGGTGACACGCGAGTGGTCCACCTGGGCGACAAGTCTGAAAATTGGCACTCATCCGAAAAGTTCCGTGGTTTTGCCACCGCCTTTCCCGGAAAAATTGGCGGTCATTGAAGGAAGCGGACAATTCGCCTTCCTTCAGCCTGATGGCGCGGTGCGCAATGGATTGAATTCAAACCGAGATGAATCTTTCCGGTTCACTTGGGATGGATTCGTTCTGGAAGTGTTTGAAGACACTCCTTTGCGGACCACACTTTGGGACAAGGCTCGTCAGCGGATGCAATTGGCCGTCAAACTAGGTTGGAGAGAACCAGGTGACGGTTCGAACAAGACTCGTTGGGGTGTTTTGGCCGGTCTGTTTATCCTTGGGATGGGCGTGATGGCTGGAATGGTCTTTCTAGACCACAAGCCCCGGCCTAAAGACGATGCGCTTCCTGACATCGTTCTGCAGCTCGTTCAAGAGAAGCAGGAAGAAAAGAAGGAAGAAGAAAAACCAAAGCCGCCGGAAGATGCGGGCGGTGCTTCTGACCAAAAGCCGACCAACCCCAACGAAGGTGGTTCAACGGAAACGCGTACGGTGGCTTGGCCTCCCTCCTCGCCTTCGGCAGTGATGCAGAATTCGGTGATGGACAAGATCAACACGGCGACGGATGGTCTGATGGGTGAGGATGTGGATCCCAACCAGGCAAATATGATCGACGTGATCTTGGCTGGCGGCGGCGGATCGTTAAAAAAGGGCGAACGCGGCGGCAAGGGGGCTGGTGGTGATGGCGACCGCATGGCGGGAGTTGGCGGCATTGGTCTTGGAACTGGTGGCCGTGCTGGATTCGGCACCGGAAACGGCGGAACTCGTCAAGGAAAAATGGCATTGGGTGCTGGCGGCAATGGCAACGGCGTTTCCACTCGTGCCAGGATCAATCCTCCCAAGCCTTCCGACGTGGAGTTGGGAGGCGAAGCTGGATCACGGTCTCCAGAATCGATTCTTCGGGTCATTCGTCAGCACATCGGTGGGTTCCGGTATACTTATGAGAAGTACCTCCGCGACAACCCCAATTTGGGCGGAAAGATTTCGTTGAAGTTTACCATCGCCCCCTCTGGAGACATCATCCAGATCTCTATCGTGAACACCAACACCGGCAATACGGGGTTGGACGATGAGATCAAGGACAAGGCTCGCCGAATGAAGTTCGACCAAATTGAGAAGGGTAACGTCACGGTTACCTACGCTTTCGTTCTCGACAAACAGTAAAAGAAGCTGAAGGCGGTTGGAATGACTACCATTTCAACCGCCTTTTTGTTTGTCTAAAACTGTTTGGATTGAGAGGACTTTGGTCGACAAAAATTGGCCAAGGGGAAGTTCCCTTCAGGTTTATGCTGGACAAACACTGACATCCGAGGTATTATCCGGATGGAGATTTTTCGAACCCTAACACTTTCGCAAAGCAGGAGACCAATGAGGAACCGTATCGCCTTGGCTTCAGGTATCGCTCTTTTGGGTGCTGGCGCGGCCTTCGCCACCAACGCTCGAGTGGAGTCGATGGGAAAAAACGCCACCTACTTCATGGATGACATCAGTGTTTGGTCCAATCCGGCCAACGCCAATTTGTACCCAAACTACCTCCTTGGTGAGCTGGGGCAAATGCGCGACAGCGGTGCTTCCAACAATGTGGCAGGCATTGCTCGCTACAATCGCGATCCGGCCAAGCCCTGGTTCGGAGCTATTTTCGCCAAGTCGTTTTCGCCAGATGCGGCTGGTGGCAACCGCTACCCTCAATTGGTCATCGGTGGCGCCTTCAATCGCGAAGATGAATGGCTTCAGTACATGCCGAAAACCCTTTCTCTGGGTAACTCGAAACATGTCCGCACCGGGTATGACATCAACTTGCCGATCAAGTTTGATGGAATTTTGGCTGGTGCGACGGGAAGTGGCGCCTTGGTCGGTCTGAAAACCTACCTAGCTTACAGCGACAGCACCCAAGGTCCCACGACGGTGACTCCGGTGGTGAGTGTTAACACGGTCGGTTTGAACATGCCCCTGGGACAGGGGATTGACCTGGAAGCTACGGGTACGATTTCCATCGTCGACGCCAAAGTCGTCGACACCAATTTGACCTATGGTGGAAATACCGATTTGAGCTTTGGTGCTTCGGTTCGCGCCTTCATTTCGACACCTCAAATTTTTGGGGTGATTGTACCTGCGGCTTCTTTCCGATCG
>CAIKAA010000222.1 GCA_903825275.1 uncultured Fibrobacterota bacterium
GCATTACCCATAATTACACCCGATTTGACCCGATTACAAGGGGTTGCACCCAATTATACGCCCATTTACACCCAATATCTTCAAGAGCTCCTTCCAAATACCGCTTTGCGCAAATGGGCCAAGAAGTGCGTCGCTGTCAGCGTTTCTTCGGGTGCCTGTTCGATCCAGGCGGGAGGCTAGTTTGTTGGGCTTTCCGAACCTCCGGGAGTTGCTTTCATAAACCCTGCAAGCTTCTTCCTCCACCCCCCTCTCCCTACAACGGCCACAACAAACAACGGCCACCCGATTGCAGACCGATTTGGTCAATGCTCCGGGCTGCTCTCCATCCGAGAGCGGAAAGCGATCTTGGTTGCACCGTGGGGATTGGTTTTGGAAGGATCTTCTACCTGTCGCGAAGGAGATCAAACCCTCCTTCGGGAAAAACCAATCACTTGGAGAAGCACTCATGAAAAACAAATGGATCACAGCAGGAATGGCCTGCGGATTGGTCGCCGCCCTGGTGGGCTGCGATAACACGGGGATGGACTCGACGGCATCGACCGCCCAAGGCACCTCGGTTGCCGGCCGGACAGCCTTCGATTCGGCGAGCGTCCAGGTGACCGACGCCAATGGCGATACGGTGGGACGCGCTCCGGTAGGGCATGGCGGATTCGTTCTCCATCTCCCCGAGGGCGTGCGATTCCCGTTGTTGGTCGTGGTCGATTCGGCGGGGTTCCAATTGCGCTCCTTGGTTCCCGACTCCAATGGCCAGATCATCACCGTGAACCGGCTGACGGATTCGGCTTGCAAGCATTTGGGTGGAGCCACCAAGCCCCCCAGAAACATGGATCGCGGCGTATGGAACCGCCAGCTTGACAGTCTGCGCCCCGTGGTGGACACCTTGCTGCCGCCTCCAGCATCGGTCAATGATTCCCTGAAACGTTGGCCATTCCTCAGAGACACCACCAAGCGGCTCGGGCCTCCTGATACCCTGACGCCTCCTCCTCCCCAACCGCCCGTCAAGGACACGACAAAGTGGACCGTTTGTGATTCTCTAAAAGCCTGGCCTTTCCTGGGGGATTCCACCAAATTTGCGAGTCTCTGCAAGGACAATGGCAAGATTGGACCTCGCGACACCCTGAAACCTCCTCCGCCCCCACCCTTCAAGGATTCGGGCAAGATCCACAAGCCGCACCACGACAGCGGCAAGGTTGGCCCTCGTGACACCTTGAAGCCTCCTCCAGCCGACACCCTCAAGGCGCGTCACGGCAAGGGTCTGCGGCCCCCGTTGGACACCACCAAATGGACGGTCCAAGATTCCCTGAAACACTGGCCCTTCCTGCGGGACACCACCAAATTCATCAAGCACCACAAAGACACCGGGAAGATCGGACCTCAGGATACCCTGAAGCCCCCTCCGGTGGACACCTTCGTGTTGCCTCCTGTTTTGCCGCCCGTCATCGACTCTGCGAAATGGATGGACAGTCTGCGCCATTTGAATCCTTGAACCTTTTCTGATCCAGCATGGTCGCCGTTTGTTGGTGATCAGGTTCTTCGTCCTTAACTTTGTGAAAGAGCCATGGACCACTTACCGTTGCGAATCTTCGACTACACCGATTACCGGGCCTTCTTGAAGGATGCGTTGCAGGCCTTGAAGGATCGCGATGCGAAGTTCTCCCAGAGGTGGGTGCTCCAACGCCTGGGGTTGCGCTCGTCGGGATGGTTGGCCGACTTGTTGGCAGGAAGACGGAAATTGTCTAGGCCCCAGGCGTCGGTTTTTGGGCAGATTTTGGCGATGACGGCACGGGAAGAGCTGTACTTCCAAACCCTGGTGGACTACGACCAAGCCAAAACCCTTCCCGAAAAAAACCGCTGCTACGAAAAGCTGCTGACCTTCCACGAAATCCCCAAGGATCTGGTGGACCCCGACCGGTTCGAGTACTTCAGCCATTGGTGGATTCCCGCAGTGCGCGAATACCTTTTGATCGAGCCATTCCGCGGCGATGCCGAACGCTTGGCCAAGCGGCTACGCCCCGCCATCACGCCCGAGCAGGCCCAACATGCCCTGGAGGTGCTGGAGCGATTGGGCATGGTCAAGCGCTACGCTTCGGGGGAGTTGCGACCGTCGGTCGAACACGTGAAGAAGCAAAGCCAGTTTTCGGCACCGGTCCATTACTACCGCTACATCAAGGCCCAGATCGAACTGGGCATGGGGGCGATGGAATTGATCCCAAAGGAGGAGCGCGACATTTCGGCGGTCACTTTGACCTTGAGCGAGGAAGGCTTCGCCACCTTGCGGGAAGAGCTGAAGGAATTGCGTCGGCGAATGGTAAAGTTGTCGGAAGACGAGAACCGAAAGTTTTGGCAAGGCGTCGACGGCGATTCGCGAAGGGTTTATCAATCTGTTCTGCAACTCTTTCCGGTGAGTATGTCCCGCACGGCCAAGGAGGCGCGGTCATGAGCAAAAAATCTTTGGTTGCGGGGATGACCTTGTTGGGTTTGCTCTGGATTCTTGCCGTGACCGGCTGCACGGAACGAGTGCAAACCAGCACCGAAGTGGAAAACGAAATCTCGGCGCGAGTTGTTCAAGGATCAGCGATGGACAGCGTGGCGCTCGATTCATCCAACTGGACTGCCTGGGATGGGACCGGAGCGATGGTGGCTTCGGGCGTGACCGACTCGGTGGGGCATTTCGCGAGTTCGCTTTCGCGAGCACCTACCGGCGGGATTTTGGTTCGGGTGATCGGAAAGGACGACACTTTGTGGGCCTTGTCCCCCTTGGACACAGCGGTGGTGCGAGCTCGGGTGGCCACGGTGCTGGTGCATGGCCTCACCGATGCGGCGTTGCCGTTCGCGATCGTCGATCCCACCCGCGGATTTCCCGACAGCTTGGCCAACCGCTCGGCCAGACTAGGTCAGAAGATTTTGGATAGCGTGATGGGAGTGCGCCTTCCATGGAGCGAACTGGCCTGGGACCCCAACTTCCGGGCGGTGGCCCCCCAGCGCGGCGGCAGCCCCACGCCCTTGGCCGGATTCCTCCGAGCCATGTCCGTTCGCACCGCGCGCGAGGGTCAAAACGAACAGAATTGGATTGCGACCTTGGAATCGAATCCCGGGCCCGTGGTGGCCAAGGACAGCTTGTTTGGGATCGACTTGGCCGGGTCCATGGCTGTCTTGCGCCTGCCCCAGGCCCAAACCACCGCCTTTGTGCAAAGGCTGGACGAAGCCTCCCAGCACGTCGGATCGTTTGAAAATACCTGGAAAAACAAACAGATCTTTCCTGAACCAGAAAAGCTTCAAGAGCGCATCTATTGGGCCGTCCTCCCCAAATACCAAGGCCTTTGGGAGCGCTTGGTGCAAATCACCGGAGACCAGGCCGCTGATTACGAAAACCACCTTCCCGTCCAGGTTCGCCCCATGGTGCAGCCGGGTCGGTCGCACGAGCTTCTCGCCGAAGCGGTGGGAGGGTTGATCCTGCCCGACTCCATTTGGTCCCCTATAAACCAAGCCGCATCCGACACGTTGCTAGCTCGACTGGTTCCCCAAGCAAAGCTTTTGTTGGACCAGTTCAAGGCGGATTTCTGGGGGAAACCTCCCCAGCCAAAGGATTCTGCAGGCGTCCCCATGCCACCACTTCCGGACCCCTTGCCCAAGGCCTTGTCGATTGCGCTGGCTAGCTGTTTTACGCCGAGGTTCGATTACATCTCCTACCAAAACCAAACCAATTTGCCGGCTTGGTTCAACACGAATTTCCATCCTCTTTCCACTCCTTTGGAGGCCAGCAACTTGTTGAGATCGGTTTTTGTCCAACATCCGGAACTGGGGCTTTCCAGCGACCAACTCCGCTAGTGAGTGGCTCCTTTGCAAGGGGCCTTCTGCCTCCATGGAGGCGGATTCTGTCTGCCAATCGAACCCCAAAAACCAGGCTCGCCCGATTCGAGAATTCGGCCAGATTTTTGGGATTTTTCACCAGCTTGGCGCGCGATTTATTCTTGCATCCCTATATTTTTGCCGTTCTTTGTCGTCGTCTAGTTTCACAATCATCCGGTCGACCTCAGTGCGAACGGACCTAGGGGTGTGTATGTCGAAGAAAAACATCTTGGCCTTTTCCCGCGTGCTACTGTTGGGTCTATTGATCCCGGTGCAGCATTCCTTTGCCGCGGCTACGGAAATGATCGACAATGGCGGCTTTGCCACCGACGCCACTTCATGGAATCTGGCTGTCCACGGGGGAGCGGCAACCGGTCAAGTGGTGAAGGGCGAATACGTGACGACCATCACCCAGGCGGGCACGCTGCCTTGGCATGTTCAGTTCACCCAGAGCGGCTTCAATTTGGAGCAGGGCCATGTTTACAAGCTTTCCTTCAAGGCCCGGGCCGATAGTGCACGTGCCTTGGAAGTCAATGTTGGTCAAGGCAGCGACCCCTACACCAGCTATGTTGGCAACTTTAGCGTCCAACTGACCAAGACCATGCAGCCCTTCACGAAAACCTTCACCATGAAGGCTCCCACCGACAACAATTCCCGGTTCGAGTTCAACAGCGGACTTGCCGCCGTGAGCTGGACCCTCGACGATGTCAGCTTGGTCGAAGTGGTTGCTCCGGCCGCCAAGGATACCGCGGCAAAGCCGGTAAAAAAATAAGATCTACTGTTTGATTCAGGGCGCTTATGCGCCTTGAATCTTGATCGAGTTACGATAGAGTCGCCGTTTGTCTATGCTTTTCTGCCTAGATCAACGGCGTTTTTTGTTGGGGGTAAATCCCGGCATGCTTGAAAACTCCCACGAATTTCACTAGGGTTTGCCGAGGAAATTCCGACAGTGGAAATGAAATCGGCGGCGCCGGTTTCCACGGAAGTATTCGTGAGGCACAAAACCTTGGAAGGAAAACAAAATGAAAACTGAAAATGCAGACCTGATGCGAATGGCCAGAGAATCTTTAAAAGGTAAATGGGGTTTGGCCATTGGGGCATTTGTGACGTGGATGGTGGTGGCAATGGCTTTGCAGGCCATTCCAAAAGTTGGGGCGTTCTTTACATTGATTGTATCAGGACCATTGGTTCTGGGGTTGGCGATTTTTACCTTATCTATTGCGCGAGGCGAAGAGGCGAAATGGGAGCAGATATTTCAGGGATTTAACCGGTGTATTGTTGCACTGACTGCATATTTGTTAACCACACTTTTCATATTTCTTTGGGCTTTATTGTTGGTGATTCCTGGGATTATTGCGGGCCTATCATACTCCATGACTTATTACATACTCGCCGACGACGAGTCGATCAGTGCGATGGACGCCATGCGAAAAAGCAAGGAAATGATGAACGGAAATAAATGGAAATTATTTTGCTTGGGATTTAGGTTTTTTGGCTGGGGATTGCTTTGCATTCCCACTTTGGGGGTTGGGTTTTTATGGCTGGCCCCCTATATGTATTTGAGTGTTGCACAGTTTTATGAAGACATTAAATTCGGCCCTAATGGGAATTCTGCTGAATTGATTTAAGGTCTGCAGCAAATCAAGTACCTCGCTTAGGCGGGGCGTGGTATACCCTGGGCAAGCCTAGTGGAACCGAAACGCGAGGGTGCTGATCGCCAATTCACGCATCCGGAATTTGGGGAATCCGCCTCCTTCAAACAATGCCGGCCACCCAAATTCTTTAATTTTCCTGGGGAATGATTCAAGAATTTGGGTGGCCGGTGAAATCAAAAGGGAGAGAAAAAAGATGGATCTTTTCTCTCCGAAAGACACCCGCGACTTAGGGCTTCAGCACCCTGGCGCGAACACTCTGGCCGTCTTGATCGAAGACGACTCCTGCAGAACCCAGGCTTGCCGAACGGGTGTCGGAAGCCAGGGCTTGTCCCTTGATGTTGTGAAGCACCTCGGAGTGAAGCGGTAGAGCTTTGGCTTTGGAAGGCTTGTCGGTCTTGGGTAGGATCCCGGTGGGGTAGCGTTTCTTATAGGCTTCGTAGCGCAAGATGGATTGCATGAAGTAGTAATCGGCGTAAATCAGGGAGCAATCCGTTTCATTGTCGGCGTCGCCATGCCCATGAATCAGGATTCCAGCAGTATTCTTTCCTTTTGCCAAATAACCCGGGCCGCACAAGGAAGCCAAGATGGCACTGGCTTGGTTGAAATAGCGAACCCGTGCAGTGTCGGTGGCCACCAAGGTGCTCAATTCCAAAATAGCGGAAAGAGCAATGACACCGGCTGCCACGTCGCGGAAATCGGTTTTGGGCGCCGAGAAATTCCAATAGGGAACGCCGTCGGAGGGCAAATTCTTGAGATACCAATCCGCCATTTTCTGAGCTGCTTTCAGCAAGGTATCGTTCTTCGATTCGCGATAGGCCATGGTCATTCCATACAAGGCCCAAGCTTGGCCACAGGCCCAAGTCGTGGAATCGGCAAGCCCGGTATAAAAGCTGCGTTTCCGGATCACGTCACCAGTTTTTTCGTTGTAGGTGACCATGTGAAAGGTCGAGCCATCGGGCCGGATATGGTCTGTGGCGGTGCGAATGGCGTGGTTGGTGGCATAGGTTCCCCATTTGGGATCCCCACCATTTTTGGCGCCAAAATAGAGCAACTCCAAGTTCACCATATTGTCGGTGATCACGCAGAATGTCGTGGCCCACTCCCCCCAGCTCCAGGAACGGGTGGCGCGAACATTGGCGTTGTACCGAGTGGCAAACGAGCCGGCGGCGGTATCGCCAACCACGCGATAGGCATCATTCTTTGTTAGGCGATATCCATTCCCATAGCTGGTATTGATGGCGAATCCGATATCATGGGTCGATTTGTCACGTTGCATGACGGCCAGCAGCGACGTGGCTTGCTCGGCGGCGGTCTTCAAGGTGGAATCGTTGCTCAATTCATAGGCCAGCCAGAGGTAGCCTGGATAAAAACCGCCTGTCCAATCGGTTGGTCCAACGGATTGCCATTTTCCATCGGGGCCGACAAATCGGGCAACTTTTCCGGCTGGAACTTGGCCTTTGGTGACCGCGACTTGGGAAATGGCGAATTTTTTCGCGGCATTCACCAGCGAGTCTAGGTCTGCATGTGCGGTCCCAAAACCGATGCATAGGCTCAGTGAAAAGATGATTTTCTTCATCTACCCTCTCCTTATAGGTGTTTATTCAGTAGCCTAGGAACGATTGTTCTACAACCGCTAGTCAGATACCGCTCGTCCCGATCGCCAGCAGGTTAATGTATGCATTTTTCCAGCTTTCTGCCGGAGCCTTCGGGGAAATCGCGGCCCCCCCCCCGCTGCCGCTAGCGAAACCATGGCGCCTTGGTCAAGGGTGGGATGGAAGCCGCAAGAGGGCATTGGGTCCAAGCGAGCCTGAGGAAGGCGAAAAATTCTCAACCGATTGGTTGGTTTTGTTCGGGTGGAGGTGCCGGTGGCCATTTTCAACCGCCGATCCGATCCTAGGGATCGAAAGGCGGTTCATGAGGCACCTAAAATCGCGGAAAAGTTGGTTTACTTCCCTTTGGAAGGCGTTTTTATGTCCTTCTTAAGGTTTGAATGGTTTGGTTTTTGATTGTTGAAGACATTTGAATAGCGCTTTTGATAGGCTTCATAGCGCAAAATGGATTGCAAAAAGTAATAGTCGGCATAGATAATGGAACCATCCTTTTCTTTTCCGGGTTCGCCATGGCCATGGACCAAAATTCCTGCGGTATTCTTGCCTCTTCCCAAATAGTCACCATTGCAAAGGGAGGCCAAGATGGCGCTTGCCTGGGTGAAATAATGGATCCGCAGGCTATCCGTTTTCACCAAGGTGCTCAATTCCAACAGACCCGAAAGGGCGATTGCCGAGGCCGAGACATCGCGATACGTGTTGGGGCGCTCGATGAAATCCCAATACGGGACATGATCGGGCGGCAAATGATTCAAGAACCAATCGGCCACTTTCTGGGCGGTTTTCAGCAGGGTGTCGTTGTGCGATTCCCGGTAGGCCATGGTCAGGCCGTACAGCGTCCAAGCCTGCCCGCGGGCCCAGGTCGAGCTGTCGGTGAGATTGCCATAAAAATTCTGCCGTTTGATGACAACGCCCGTGGTCTCGTTGTAGGAAACCAGGTGGAAGATTGAGCCGTCTGCGCGGACATTTTCCTGGGCCGTGCGGATCGCGTGGTTGGTGGCATAAGTCGCCCATTTCGGATCGCCACCATTTTTGGCACCAAAATACAGAAGCTCCAGGTTCACAAGGTTGTCGACAATCACGTTGAAAACCTTTCCCCACTGCCCCCAGCTCCAGGAACGGGTGGCGCGAACCATGGGGTTGTAGCGCGTGGCCAGCGACCCCGCAGCGGTATCGCAAATAACGCGATAAGCCGGGTTTTGGGTCAAGCGGTAGCCGTTGCCAAAGCTGGTGTTGATCGTGAACCCGATGTCATGGGTCGAGGTGTCGTGCTGCATTTTCTCAAGTTGCGAAGTGGCTTGTTCGGCCCAGCCTTTGATGGCTGTATCCTTGCTCAATTCATAGGCCAGCCAGAGGTAACCTGGATAAAAACCCGCCGTCCAATCGCCCGATCCAACGGCCCGCCATTTGCCATCTTCGCCCGCAAAGCGCGCAAATTTGTCGTTGGGCATTTGGTTTTTGGTCGCCACGACTTGCTCCAAGGCGAACTTCTTCGTGGCATTCACCAACGAGTCGAGATCCGCATGGGCATTGCTAAAACCAATGCACAGGCACATGGCAAAGAGGTTTTTCTTCATTGGCCTATCCTTTTTGGGTCTCGGTCCAAAAACCGTTTGTTGCAACCAGCCGATGGACCGGGTCCAACCAGTCCGATGCTCAAGGTATTCATTGGTTTGGGTGGATGGCTACGGGATTCCGTCCGCCCCAAACGGGGATGGCGCGATTCCACCCTTCTGGATAGCCCCAATGGGCCATGTTTGAAGGGCCGTTGTTTTGCTCAAGAGCCTAGGCGGCTGCCGTCAGAAATTGTCGTGTCTGGCGTTTTGGCGCATTCTCCACAACACCCAACCTCCACCCAGCGTTCCCAGGGCAAAGCTGGCGTGAGCGGCCAGGCGCAGCATGGTCGCAATCGATTGGTCTTGGGCCAGGAGGCCTGTGTGCTCCAAAAGCCAATTCCAGTCATGGAGGATTTCTTCGCCGGCAAAGGGGCTCACCAAGGGGAGTTCCATGGATCTTGCGTCGGCAACGTAGGTGGCCACGTCGAACAAGTTCGTGCCCAGCCATCCAAACGCGAAGCAAACTGCAAAGGGATCGCGTTGGCGCACGAACATCACCATGCCGATCATTGGTACAAGGCATTGAAAGATGGAACCGCCAGCGATGGACATGAATTGTCCCAGTGGCCCAAAGAGGATGTGCCCCAACTCGTGAATTCCCAAGTTCAAACCCTTGATCATCGAATGGTATTGGGGATCGACAAAGTGGTGAATCCAAATCCAAACCAACCAGAAAAGCAAAGGAAGCCGTGCCCACCAGATTTTGCCACGGGTGCAATCATCGGCCCACGAAAGCGGAAAATTCGTTTGTAGGGATCGGGCATCCTTTTGTAGGGATCGGGCATGCCCGATCCCTACAAAAGGATTTTTCTTGCGCAGCGTCATGGTCCCTGCGATCGGTTCAATAGTGCGGAGGTTTTTCGTTGGCCGACCCGATCTCGCCTCCCGAGTCTTGGGTTTCGGTGCGGAGGGTTTCAAACTCCCGTCGCAGGCGGTCGAAATCTTCGCGTAATTCCAAGATGACCTCGTTGAGGGCTTCGATCGTCCGCTCCTGGTAGGCGGCTTTCACCTCTAATTCCAAGACGCGGTCGGACAAGATCGTTTCCATGGGCGGCTTTCTGCAAGGACGGTGAAAACTGGATTTGGCTTGGATCCATCAAGCCGGGAAGTCTGACAAAAAATGTCTTGCCGGAAAGGCTCGATCCAATTCTAAGAGGGAAAGTGGCGGCTGGCCACGTCGGCATGGTAGCTCTTCAGGGCCGACAGGGCCTGGGTCCGCAGGTCGGCGTAACGGCGCACAAAGGGCGGCTGCCGAGTGGTCAAACCCAACAGGTCGTGCAAGACCAGAACTTGGCCAGCACATTTGTTGCCCGCGCCAATTCCGATGGTGGGAATGGATAGCGCTTCGGTGACCCGCTCGCCGAATTCAACCGGGACGTGTTCGAGAACAATGGCACAGCATCCCGCCTCTTCGAGGGACTTGGCATCGGCGAGGATTCTTGCTTGTTCCTCGGGCGAGCGCCCGGTTTGCTTGAGGGAGGTGGCGGTTTGGGGAAGCAATCCCAAGTGGCCCACCACCTCGATCCCCAGCTTGCGAATGGCGCGGACCTGGTCGGGAAGGCAACCTTCCAATTTCACCGCATCGGCCCCGGCCTGCACCATCAAGGCGGAATTGGACGCGGCCAATTCCGGGGTGTTGTCGGCTCCAAAGGGCAGATCGGTGACAATGCACGCTTCCGGAGCCCCTCGACGCACGGCTCGGGTGTGATGGAGCATTTCCTGCATTCCAATGTCGGCGGTGCGGGCATGTCCCAACATCACGTTGGCGACCGAATCGCCGACCAGCAACACATCGATTCCCGCTTCGTCCAAAATGGAAGCGAAGTTCGAGTCGTAGCAAGTGACCATGGAAAGCGGCCGCGAGAGCGGCTTGTGGAATTGGGAAAAAACATCGGCGGCGTTCATAGGCTCTCCAGAGCAAGAGGAATCCAGGTTTGATCACCAGTAAGG
Source organism: uncultured Fibrobacterota bacterium (assembly GCA_903825275.1). Taxonomy (GTDB): domain Bacteria; phylum Fibrobacterota; class Fibrobacteria; order UBA5070; family UBA5070; genus UBA5070. The sequence goes on from CAIKAA010000222.1 coordinate 10,678, forward strand.
GGGAGGGGCGACCCCAGGGTCAGGAGCTCATGAGGCGTGCACCGGATGGATCCGGCGAGAGCTTGGGGGTAAAGCCGTTTGGCAAGCTTTGCCACCAAAAGTCGAGAATCCATCCCCTGGCAGCGCATACCCGTGAGAGATTCGGATCCGATCCGTTTGGCCAAGCGAAGTCCTTGGTGGTCACCCAACAATCCGTGGTGCAAAAATTTTGGTGGACAAAAATTGTTCATCAATTTGTGCAAGTATACATGCAAGTGGGTGAATCCCAGCAAGTCGCGACCGCGCACGACATGGGTGATCCCCTGGTCGAAATCGTCCAGGCAAACCGCAAGATGGTAGGCCGTGCATCCATCCCCGCGTCGCAAGACGGGATCGCCGATTTGGGAAAGGCGCGAAAGTTCGTGTCGCCCCATCCACAGGTCGTCGATGGTGCTCGGATCGTCGTCCAGACGCAATCGCCAAGCGTCGGAAGGGGCTGCGTCAGAAAATGTCCGGTGGCGACAGCGACCTACATACGGGATTCCAAAATCCTGGGCTTCCCCGATTTGTTGGATTTGAGGCGCATCGGTGCGAAGATCGGACCGGGTGCAACGGCAGGGGTACAATTGCCCCGAAGCCGACCATTCGCGCCAGATCGTTTGGTAGCGTTCTTGGCGCAGGGGCGAAGATTGGCGGAAGGGACTTTGGGCGTCCGAGGGTCCTTGGGGACCTTCCTCCCAATCCAACCCTAGCCATTCCAAGTCGCGAAACACCGCTTCAATCCAGTCGGGGCGTGAGCGGGTGGTGTCCACATCCTCGATCCGTAGCACGACCTTTCCTCCCTGGTGCCTTGCCCAAAGCCAGGCCAAAAGGAACGAGAAGGCGTTTCCCACATGCAGCGCTCCCGAAGGTGTGGGAGCCAAACGGGTGCGCACGGTCATGGGCGCACTTCGGACAGAAAAGGACGCGATTCCAGCTTGGGCCGGGTTTGAGAATGGCGGAACAGATGTTCGAACCAAATCTCCTCGATGCGCTCGGACTCCTGGCGGCTCCAACGGCCTTGGGCTCCCGCGCGGCTTTGGCGCAAGGCGACAGCAAAATCGACAGGCAGATGGGGTTCGTGGGAAAGGGTGCCGCAAGCCCGGCAAAGAAACCCTCCGAACGACAACGACAACACCGGGTTTGGCGCCAAATCTTCGGTGCCGCAATGGGCGCAGTGGTCCACCGCCAACGCCCAGCCCATCTCTTCGCAAAACCGAGCCAAAAATCGCCATAAAATGGGAGGGCAAAATCCACCTTGATCGAAACCGAAAAGCGCATCTTCCAGAATGCCAAAGACTCCTGGGTGAGCCCCCGGTTCACGGGCCAACCGCAAGACAATTTCGGCACAGACCATGGCTCCGGCGGTGGCCACCAAATCGCGCCGCAGCCCGTCGCGCTGCTCCAACGCGGTGGCTTGGGAGAGGGTTTGCAAATCGCGACCGGGCTTCATGGAAATCACCATTTCGGAAAGCCCCAGTGGTTCGACCGCCCCGGCCAAGGGAGATCCGGTTCGCCGAGCTCCGCGCGCCATCAAGGAAATGGCTCCTTCTTCGGCAGAGAAAGCGTGCAGGATCCACGAGGTGTCCCCAAAGGGAATCCGTCGCAAGATCACCGCTCGGGCATTGACCATGGCCAATTCAAATCCCCGTTCTGATCAACCTGGAGGCCACCCCATGCGGCGCCCGCCAAGCAGATGGAAATGCAAGTGGGGCACGCTCTGGCTGCCATACACACCTACGTTGGTCACCAATCGCCAGCCGTTTTCCAATCCGTGATCAAGTGCCAGAGATTGGGCCATTTGCAAACAGGCCGCCAAGATCGCCGCGTCATCGGGGGAGATTTCCGCCAAGGAAGGGATCGGTCTTACGGAAATGATCAAGGCGTGAAAGGGGGCTTTGGGGTCGATGTCTTCGATCGCAAAGCACAATTCCTCTTGGGCGAGAAATTTTGCCGGAATCATTCCCTGGTGGATTTTTTGGAAAAGGGTCAGTTCAGACATGCTTCAAAGATACGCGCTGGTGGGGCCAAGGGTTTGGTGGGATTTTTCCCGAAGGACTCCTGACAGGATTCGGGACAGGAAGAAGGTGGGGTTGAGGGGCGCAACGTCCTACTCGATCAGGAACTCCGGCTTCCGATGAATCTGGGGAACTACCTTTTTCTGTCACTCTCCAAAGTCCTTGAGTGGACAAACCTACGACCAAAGGGAAGTCGATGAAAACATCCAATGTGATCGCCATTTTACTTGTTCTGGTTGGCTTTGCTGCGGCCAAAGAAGTTGTGGTGTGGGATTCCACCTATGGAGGCGCCTGCAATACCGGGGGATCTTGGTGGTCCTTCGGCGATCACGACAGCACATCCTTTTCCAATTTTCCAGTGACCTCGGAATTGGATACCGTCGACCTCATCGGGGCATGGGTTCAGAAAAATGGCGGGATCATGGATGTGAATGATACCCTGAAGTACTCCAAAAATGGATATGAGTATTACGGGATCGGATTCAATTTCAAGAATCCTGAAAAAGACGTAGTCCAAAAATGGGACTCGATTTGCCTTGAATACTCGCTGACAGGAAACATCACGCGATTCGATTTCCAATTGAAAAGCTATTGGGATATGACTCACGACAACGACTATTCCTTGGCTCTGAGCAAACAGTCGGGGATCACCAAGACCTGCTTTAGCAAATTCGACTTTGCTCAACCAAACCCCGATGACATTAACGGGAACGCCGATCACCCCCATTCCACCGTTTACTCCATTGATACAGTCTTGAAAACCTTGCACGGGATCAAGTTCGTCGCCAATGCATCGATCAGCACCAAGACCCAGACCAAAATCGGCAACTTCAAACTCAAGAGCATCACCACCAAGGACACGTTTCCTGATGTTGGCGTCTTGAATCCTGGGATGCGCCGGGGAATGCGCTTGGTCCAATGGGGGCGAGTCCTCTCCCTGGGCGGAATCGGAAACGACGTTGCCACCATCCAACTTGTGAGCCTTAGTGGCAATCTTGTGTCCAGCAAAAGGCTTGGATCAGGGCAGGTCTTCCACGTCGGCGATCTTCCCAAAGGCGTTTACTTGGCTCAGGTGCGCAGCGGGAACGCCTCCTATTCGCAGAGAATCCTGTTGCCCTGATTAGCCGGGTAACCCGGGCGCCATGGGGCGCCCCTTTGTCGTTTACGTCCTCGGTAGATCGGAGATTCGTAGGGCGAATAGATTCCAAATTTGAACGAACCCTTGCGCTGGTGCTTGAAAAACTTGTAAACGAAGATCGATTGCTCTGTTTTTGGTGAAATGGATGGTGATTTGGCAAACATTTTTTTGGCGGATTTGGATCACGAAGGCCCTGGAAAATTCCGGTGACTAGATTTTTCGCAGTCATTGAATTGACAAACCTAACCGAAAAGGAATCTCCATGAAGTCGTTTCATTTGATCGCAATCCTTCTCACCCTAAGCGGCCTCGCGGTTGCCCGAGAGAACATCATCTGGGATGGTGCCGATGGCGTTGGACATTGCCGAACCGGAGGATCTTGGTGGTCGTTTGCGGATCACGACAACACTTCGCACTCCAATTTTCCGGGGACATCGATCAAATTTGACTCGGTGGGAGCTTGGGTCGCGAAGAACGGTGGCATCATGGATGTGATTTACACCCTGGAACACTCCGCCAATGGCTATGCCTATTATGGAATTGGATTCAATTTTGTGGATCCGGAAGCTGATGCCCCTCAAACCTGGGATTCACTTTGCCTGGAATATTCGCTCACCGGAACCGCGCCGGTCCAATTGCAGCTGAAGAACTATAGCGAATTGACCCACGACAACGACTACGCGCTCACGCTGGGAAAACAGCCGGGCATCGCCAGGACCTGCTTTGGCAGAGCCGATTTCGCCCAACCAGGTCCTGACCGCACCGACAACACGGTATTCCCCATCGACACCTTGCTGTCGGTGATGCACGGGATCAAACTGGAGGCCACGGCGGGAGCAATCTCGGCCACCAAGCCCTTGGTCAGCGAGCTGAAACTCAAGCGCATCACGTCCTTGGACAAGCGCCCCGACAGCTTGGTCTCGGTCCGTGAACCCATGCTCCACCAGGGAGTGTCGCTCACTCAATCGGGTCGCGTGCTTTCCCTCCAAGGCACGGGAAATCAAACGGCGATCCTTGATTTGATCAACACGCGAGGACAGATCCTGTCGCGCATGATCCTTTCTGCGGATCAAGCGATGGAGGTTTCCGAACTCCCCACGGGCGTGTACATGGCTCGTGTCAAAGTTGGCGCGAACTCCTTCTCGCAACGGATCGCGCTGCCGTAAAGGCTCGGGCCACGAAGAGCATCGAGCTCCCACGTTTTGGAGATGGATCGGGAGCCCCAACCTCCTTCGAGCCTGGGGCAGCTTGGTGGCCATGATCCGGCACCTTCGGGGCAAGAAGTGAAAAGACCTCGGAAAAACGAACCAGCCAGTGGGACGCCTTTTCCGAGGTACTTTTCCTGGATCCAATCTATGCGTTGCCTATCAGTTTTATTGAGTCTTGTGGGTTTGATCATTGCCTGCCAATCTTCGGATCCGACTCCCGTGGATCTACGAGTTCGCATCGACAGCATTTCCCGCCGTGTCGAAACACTTCGCCACCAAACCTTTCGCCAACCTGTCCAAGGGCGCTATTTGGCCCGTTCCGATTTGCTGCGGATCTACGATTCGGTCAGCTTCGAGGAGCCTGACCCTGCCGACAGCGCCTGGGACAGCATGCTTTGGAGTTTGGGGTTTGTGGATAGCACGGGGGCCTTGGACAACGCCGCCGATTCGGTGGATGCCTCCTCGATTCTGGCCTTTTATTCCCGCGGCGTGTTGTGGGTTGTGGACGACATGCGCGATTCCACCGATCTCGATGTCACCATTGCCCACGAACTGGTCCATGCCCTCCAGGACCAGCGTTGGGATCTCGCCAAGCTCTACCGCAACCACCGTGGCTTGGACGGTCGGCTTTCGCTCCAATACCTGCTGGAAGGTGAAGCTCGATTGGTCGAGACACTTTATGCGCACCATTTGGCCGATTCGAACCAAGCCCTGAGGTTGTTCCCCCAGCTTCCCCTGGAGCAATTCCGAGATTCGCTTCGCCAAGGCGATGGTCTGGATCCGGAAATGATCACGCTCCCCACCTTCCACCCTTACGAGCAGGGGGCGCGCGCCTTGGCTTGGCGTTGGGCCAAGGGCGGATGGGCCTCGGTGGATGAATGGTTTCGAAATGTCCCCCCGACGACCTGCTTTCTACATCCAGAAACGGTCTGTCCAAAGGTTGTCTCCTTGGAACTTTCCGAACTGGCCACCCTGCCGCTCGGTTGGCACCCTTTGCGCGAAGGCATGGTGGGGGAGCACTACTTGGATATTTTGTTTTCGCTTTGGCGCAGTTCCAACCAATGGATTCCTGCAGGCTCCATCCAATCCGGAGCCCTGTTGGCCGAGCATTGGCAAGATCCAGGACCAGATGGCGCTGTCAATGGATGGCGCGGGGATCGGTTTGGGGTTTGGGGGGATCGCTTTGGCAATTTGGCATTGGTGTGGCGAACCTCTTGGTGCGACACGATTGCGGCCGAACGATTTCTGCAAGCCTACCAGCGAATCTTGGTGAAAAAGTTGCGGGAAGACCGCATCGTGGACCGCAAAGCGGGAATGGGACTTTATCACGATCCCCAGGCCGGAGTTTGGGACCGGATCGAACGCTTTGGCGCAGAGGTTTGGATCGCCGAAGGCATGCCGACGCAAAAACCCTTTGCATTCCATTCCTCAAACCCAAGCTTCAAACTGGATCCTCCCGCCGCGGCCTCGCGACACGGAAGCTAGGTCTTCCCAAACAAAAAACGCCTGGGCGGTGGTGCCCAAGCGTATCGATGATCCGGATGGATTTCGGATCACTCTAGGATCAATTTGATCCCTGGGATGACGGCGGCGGATTGGATGATCAGGTCGCGATCGTTCTCGCCCATCATGCCGCTGACGGCGATGGCGATCCGGGAGCCGTCGGCGAGTTCGGCAGGCAAGCCGCCTTCCCAACCAATGAACTCATTCTTGGGCACTCCGAATTCCCACCAGTTCACCTGGTTGTTGTAAACCTGTTTTTCGTAAACCCCGGTGGGCTTGTGCGTCAGCCATACTTGGGTCACCTTGTGCCAGGCGGTGCGGCCCGACAACCGCTGCTTGGCGCGGTCGGTGCCCATCATGCGGCCGTACAAGTTGCCGTCTCCATCCAAGATGTAGAGGGCGACGTTTCCATCGGCAATCTGGAAATCCTTGGGGTCTTCCAAGAATTTGGGAAGCCGCGCTTCGATCTCCTTCATCAGGGCGTGGATGGTATCGGCATTGGACATGTGTGGTACTCCGGAGCTGGTGAGAAAACAGAAGTGGCCCGAGAACGGTAAATTTCTGTCCTTTCCGTCCACGTCCTCGAAGTATACAGCTCTCCCCAGACTTTTTACAGATATTTTCGCAGCCCTGTCGTGAGCCGTGTTTTTCCCAAGGCATCCTGTTTCCACGCATTGATCCCTGGGGGGGAAGGGTCCAGGGATCAGGTTTTAAATGCGACTTCCGAAACACCAGAGGCTTGGTTGGGGAACGTAGTGGATGGGGTCCTTGCCGAACCAGAGAGAATCCGGCCCGGCAAGGAGCTTTGGAATTTGCTATGCCTCGATTCTCCGGCGCCTAGAACCGGACGGCGGCCAGGGTCACCTCTCGGGATTCGCCAACTTTCACGCGAGCCCACAGAAAGCCGTGCAGCGGAGTTTTTGGTGACAAAATATGTCGTCCTGCCGCAACGTCTTGATGGACCGAGGCGCAGGTGCGCCCGGCGGCATCCAGCCAATCGATTTGAACCGACTGGTTGCGATCCAAAACGACCTCGATCCCGCCGCGAACCGAACGGGGGCCTGCGAGGGCGGAGCGAGGATGGACCCCAATGCCAGCCGATGGCAAATCGGTGGTCCAAAGTCCGGAAATCGTGCCTACAAACACCCGATCGCCCACGACCTGAACGGAACCGATCCAATTGCTCATTTGGACCGGCAGGGGAAGGAAGCTGGTTTGATTGCCAAAGACATTCAATCCTTGGTCCGTGAGAGCCAAAAGATCGGATCCATGCGAGGCAAGGACGGACCCGTTATACACCGTCCCCTTCATCGGCTCCTTCACTTGGCTTCCGGGTCGCCGTATGCTCGGCGAGGAAGATCCCGAGCGCGTGACATAGGCAAGCTTCCCCCCGACGGAATAGGGAGCCAGCGAGCTTGGATCCGCCAGCTTCCAGGAGGCCCCTTGTTGGTAGATCCATACCGAGTCATTTTGACTCGCATACAAGCCAGAATCTGTCCAAGCCAGCGAGGGAGACCACCCCCCGATGCTGCTACTGATTTGTTCCCATTTGGCTCCCTCACTGGGTTGAATCCAAACGCCTACGTAACCCCAATCGGCTACGGTAGCAAGAGTGTCTCCTTTTCCTTCCAATTGAAACAGCCCGACATCGGCAGGCAATCCACCGTTTCCTGCATCGATCCAGGACTTGCCATTGAATTCTCGGACACCTGTGTAAAGCGTCGCCGCATAAAGCTTTCCGCGCAACAACCGAAGCCAAGAGACATAATCGCCTTCCAATCCCTTTGAAACATTCTTCCAAGACACACCTGAATCCGGTGATCTGAAGCAGCCGCCCCACCCACAAGCAATCAATTGATTCTGGTACCAAGCAAGCGCATTGATTCCGCAGCGCGAGGGCAGACCCAGTCCAGCCACAGGCAGGACGGATCCGTTTGGTTCGCGCCGATAGGATTGGCTGGAATTTCCCAAGAACAATCGATCGGCATCGCTCCAAACCGAGGAGATGAATCCGGAATCAGGAAGGCCGAGGGATACCGGTGCCCACGATTTTAATACTTCATCCCAACGGACCAAGGAATTCCAAGCCCCCACAAAAACCGTATCGTGGATCCGAGTGCATTGACGTGAAAGAACCGGTTTTCCATTCGCTTGATTCGGCCAACCCTGCTTCAAGGTGTCTAATTTCCATTGACCTTGTAAGAAACTAAGAGACTTGGGGGCCGTCCCGCCTCCTGTGACGATCCAACGATTGGGGCCCGCTTGAGACAATTGCTCGGCACCAATTTGAAGGCTATCCGCCTTCACCCATGATTTTCCGGAATCGTTGGAAAGAAACACAAAGTCGTAAGCTTGAACCAACGCCAAGCTTCCCGAAAAGAGGATGGTTGGATTCTGTAAGTTGTAGGAAAGGGAGCAAGTGATACTGTCACAAAGTTTCTTGGACTCCCAATGCACACCGGCATCTCGGGAAATCCATACCGATAATTCCTGTGAAGGCGTGGGGTATCCGGATTGGGTTAACAAGACTCCCATGGCCACGTTGCCCTGAGCTGCTAGGGAGGGATAAAAGGAGCCTACGCCTTGCCCTGGATCGAGGGTGATCCCCAGTGGGTTCACGGAGCCATCCCGCTTCAATCGGTAGACAGAGGATTTCGTCGGTTCGTAACTCGATTGAGCCTGCGGGGGAGTGACAATCAATAGGTCACCATTGGGGCCTCCGACCGGAACCAAATTCTGGACTTTGGGGATTCCTCCAACCGATCCGACTCGGGTCCAAGTTTTACCGGTATCCAAGCTGTTCCAAACGTTGGAGCCAAGGTTGGGAGCATAGGTGGTGTCGTTGATCGCCCAAAGTCGACCGTTCCATTCGACCGTGGGACCGGTGATAAACGTTCCGGGTGCGGTTTGGGTCCAGGCCGAGGGAAGAATTCCCAACAAAGTCATGGCAAGTGCGGTGATCATAAGGAGGCTTTCTCCGAGGAAGGGATGTGCAGCTTGAAAAAGAATAACATGGTTGCGAGTTGACGTCTGTGATCCGAGTCACGCGGATTGAGGGAAGGGGAGCCCAGCGGTAGTTTGACCCGAATGTGGATGACCTCGCCTGAACAAGCGACATCACTTCGACGCGCTCCACCCCCCCAACTCACCCCCCAAGTCAGGTTCGCGATTCTAGATTCCTCTCCATGACCTACTGCCCTCCCTACCAGCTCACCTCCGCAATGATCGGACTAGTTGCAGACATCGGTGAAGGGTTGGGGAAAGCGCTGGCCGAGGGCGCGATGTCGGCGCCTCGGTTGCGGAAGGAAAACCGGATCCGGACCATCCAGGCGACCTTGGAAATCGAACAGAACACCCTATCGGTGGAGCAGGTCACGGCGGTGTTGGAAGGCAAGCGCGTCAA
>CAIKAA010000223.1 GCA_903825275.1 uncultured Fibrobacterota bacterium
CCCAATGCCGATCTACGAAGACAACAGCCTGGCCATCGGCCGCACTCCTCTTGTCCACCTGCGCCGCATCGTGCCCGCCAATGGCGCGCGGGTGCTGGCCAAGATCGAAGGGCGCAATCCCGCTTATTCGGTCAAGTGCCGGATCGGGGCCAACATGATTTGGGACGCCGAGCAAAAAGGCGCTCTCAAACCCGGGATGGAAATCATCGAGCCCACCTCGGGGAATACCGGCATCGCGCTGGCCTTTGTGGCCGCTTCGCGTGGCTATCCGATCACCATCGTGATGCCCGAAACCATGAGCATCGAGCGCCGCAAGGTGCTCAAGGCTTTGGGTGCCCGGATCATTTTGACCGAAGGCCCCAAAGGCATGAAGGGCGCCATCGCCAAGGCCGAAGAAATCGCCGCGGCCGACAAGGCGCGCTACTTCATTCCCCAGCAGTTCGAAAATCCTGCCAATCCCGAGATCCACGTCAAAACCACCGGCCCCGAAATCTGGGACGACACCGAGGGCCAAGTCGACATTTTGGTTTCCGGCGTGGGCACAGGCGGAACCATTTCCGGCATTTCGAAGTACTTCAAGCAAATTCGCGGCAAACAAATTTTGTCTGTCGCGGTGGAGCCCGCTGAAAGCCCCGTGATCACCCAGCATTTGGCGGGACAAGAGATCAAGCCCGGCCCCCACAAAATCCAAGGCATCGGTGCGGGATTCATCCCCAAGACCTTGGACCTGACCTTGGTCGACCAGGTGGAGCGCGTGACCTCGGCGGAAGCCATCGAATGGTCGCGGCGCCTGACCGCCGAAGAAGGAATCCTTTCGGGAATCTCTTGCGGGGCCGCCGCCTTTGTGGCCGCCAAGCTCGCCGCTTTGCCGGAAAACGCCGGAAAGACCATTGTCGTGATTCTGCCCGATTCCGGGGAACGCTACTTGAGTGGACCGCTGTTCGAAGGCGCCTTTGACGGCATCGAAACCGCCGGAGCAGGCGCGATCCTCTAGTCCTTGTCCCTTGCCGGGAAACGCAAAGCCCATCCCTCCTATCGCCGGGGGGTGGGCTTTTTGCTGTTCACCAATCACGGGAAATTCCTCCCGAAATAGGAACCGAATTCCCTTCTCAAAGTTTCCTACGGATGAGAAAATCAAGGCTCACAACTTGGCAGCCATCCTTCCAAACCTGGGGAATCCTTGGGCATCCTACGTCTGAAAAGTTTGGCCCGATCCTGGGGGACGTGGGGTTTGGGGATCGCTGGGTTCGCGCTCTCCTTCTTCCTCGCTTTGGAAATCAAGCGGGACATCGACTTTGACTCGCAACTCCAATTTGAGTTCACTTCCAACGAGATCAAACAAAGCATCGTCTCGCGCCTGAAGGCCAACGCCATGGCCCTGAACAGCAGCGCGGCCTTGTTTTCCGCCTCCGATTCGGTCACCCGCAGCGAATGGAAGGTGTTTACCCGGAGGATCGATGTCGACCATTTTCTTCCAGGAACCCAGGGGATCGGTTACTCCCAAATTGTCTCGCCTTCCCAATTGGCGAAGCACATCCAAGCCGTTCGCCAAGAAGG
>CAIKAA010000224.1 GCA_903825275.1 uncultured Fibrobacterota bacterium
CAGACCCACGTAGATGTTGTAGCGACCGGCTACGTTGTGGACGTGCTGGGCGAGGGAAATCGCGCCCAAGGCCATGTCCTTGATCGTGCTGCCCGAGGCGAATTCTCCGCCTCCGGTGCTGACTTGGATGATGCCGTCAGATTTTGACGCCGCAAGACCTTGCAAGACCGCGTTGGCGGTCTCGGTGCTGGTGACATTGAAGGCAGGAAAGGCGTACTTCCCCTTCTTTGCAGTGTCCAGCATTTTGCAATACTGTTCGTAATTGGCTACAGGCATGAGTCCTCCAGGATGATGGGTGCCGATTTTGGAAGGAAAAGAGAAAACTAGGAGCATCTAGAGCCTGCGGCAATCGGATAAGTGCATCCATTTTTCATCAGGAATCGATCCGAGGTGGTGAAATCCAACGATTCCCCGTACATTCTTTGCCAAACCCTGAGGGAAAGGTGAAATCCGCATGCATCGTGCCCAAAAATTTGTTGGCATCAGTCTCGGAGTGGTTGTATTGGCCCAATTGGTCCGGCCCAACCTCCAAAACCCCTCCGTAGTCGCCGAACCTCACTGGGATCGCCCCCAAACTCGCGACTTGGTGCGCCGAGCCTGTTTTGACTGCCACTCCAATGAAACCATCGTTCCTTGGTACGGCCAGGTGGCTCCCTTTCGTTGGCTGATCGCTCATCACGTTTCAGAAGCTCGGGAAAATCTCAATTTTTCGGACCCATCCAGCAATTTTGAGGTCAAGCAGATGGTCCGGGAGATTCGATCCGGCGGGATGCCGACCTGGGACTACCGCTTGGCCCATGCCCGTGCTCGGTTGACCAAATCCCAGCAGGATTCGTTGGTAGCGGGCTTGTTGGCCACTTTTGCTCCCCAAGTGGCCAAAGAGGACGTGAGTCCTTCCGGAGAGACCTCGATCAAAGATCTAGGTGAAGACAAACACGATCCACAGGGGCGCAAGGACGCTGATTAAGCCTAGGACGGACAAAGTGGAGCGGGGCATTGGTACCTTTCCCCGCACTCTATGCCAGCCGACCATTTTGACCTACGCACTCGTATTGACGCCCTCCATGGATATTTGGACCTCGACGCCAAAACCCGGGAACGGGAAGAGCTTGAAATGACTTCGGCCCAGCCCGGTTTTTGGGACAAGGCCGCCCAAGCCCAAGGCCTGCTCAAAAAGATGGCCATGCTCAAAGGCTGGATCGACTCCTGGACCGCATTGGACCAAAGGCTGCGGGATCTGGTCGAGCTCAAGGAGCTCGCCGAAATGGAAGCGGATTTGGGGCTTTTGGCTTCCTTGGAAAAGGATGGCGAGCTTTTGGAGAAGGATTTGTACGCCTTCGAACTCAAGAAGATGCTGGACGGGGATGACGATGGTCGCGACGCGATCTTGTCCGTCACTCCCGGAGCGGGGGGGACCGAGGCTCAGGATTGGGCCATGATGCTGATGCGCCAATACCAACGGTGGATGGAACGGCGTGGCTTCCAATGTTCCGTCTTGGACCTTCAAGATGGCGAAGAAGCGGGAATCAAGGGCGTGACCTTCGAGGTGAAGGGGGAATACGCCTACGGATTCTTGCGTCCCGAGATTGGCGTCCACCGTTTGGTCCGGATCAGCCCCTACGACTCGAACGCGCGTCGCCACACCAGTTTTGCCAGCGTGTATGCCTACCCGGTCGTGGAAGACGCCGAAATTCCCGAACTCAAGATGGAAGACATGCGCGTGGACACCTACCGCGCCCAAGGCGCGGGTGGCCAGCACGTGAACAAGACCGAATCGGCCGTGCGCATGACCCACCTCACGACAGGAATTGTCGTCAGTTGCCAGACGGAACGCTCGCAAATCCAGAACCGCGAGAGTTGCTTGAAAATGATGCGGGCCAAGCTTTACCAATACTACCGCGACGAAGAGGCCAAAAAGCGCGACGACAAGAAGGAAAAGAAGTTGAAGATCGAGTGGGGGAGCCAGATCCGCTCCTACGTGCTCGACGACCGCCGCGTCAAGGACATTCGCACCGGCGTGGAAACCTCCGATACCGAAGCCGTTTTGGACGGCGACATCGACGGCTTCATCAACGCCTATCTTCTCATGGAAGCGGAGAAGGCGAAGGACAAGTAGGGAGACAATCCGTTCCTTCCATGAGAAGCAATGGATCACGCGGCACGCGTGGGCCACCACCCTGGTGAAACGGGGACTCAGGGGCGGAGCCCCTGGCTTCGGGCACAGCGGAGAAGGCGAAGGACAAGTAGGGAGACAATCCGTTCCTTCCATGAGAAGCAATGGATCACGCGGCACGCGTGGGCCACCACCCTGGTGAAACGGGGTTGTTTACTTCCTCAGAAAACGAAATGATCCGGCAAGGGTGAGGATTAAAAAGGCGATGGGAAGATTTTGGGCCCATTCAGACCGGATGGGGGCCCAAGCTAGGCAAACCAGCGGGAGAATGGCCGCGGCGATGTAGATCCATTTCCCGGTGGGGTGTTCGTTGTCGATCCAGAGCGATGAGGCAATGGCCGAAAACAAGAGGGTCCCACCCAGCAGGACCGAGAATGTCGATCCAGTCACAAACACCGAACCACACGAGACAACCCCAAGAAGGAAAACCCCGCCAACGAATCCGGCTGAAAATCGTTCTTCGCGCTGCAAAAGTTTCCGGGTCTGGGAATCCATGCACAGAAACAGATTCCCGAAGCCAGGTGCGACCCAAGTCCACATCACAAAAACGAAGTAGAGCAGGATCGACCCGGTGGCCAAAATCCCCATCCAACCACCTTGAATGTGCGCGACCAGTTGCATGGCCACCAGCATGCCGATCAGGATCAGGGTCCGGTGGCCGCTGGAAAACCTCTGCATGAACCGGTTCCACAGAAAATACAGGCGATAGGGAATGTTGCGGGCCCGTAGGCTCTCGAGCAGACCCGCCCGGGCACCGGGATGGGTTGGATCGATGCGAAGGCTTTCGGTAAATTGGGATTGGGCGGCTTTGTGGTCGCCCTTGCGAAGCTGGGTCCAGCCGAGCGTCGAATGTCCGGTGGCGCTTTCGGGATCGATGGACAGAAATTGACGCGCCGCATCTTGGCTTTCCTGGTGGTCGCCGCGAACCGATCGAACCACCGACAAGAGATGCAGCGCTTCCAAATGGTTCGCGTCCAGGGCCAGCGCCTGCCGTATGCTGCGTTCCATTTGTTCCCAGTTTTGCGATACGCAAGCACAGCGTGCCAAGGCGACGTGGCTTTCCTCGTCGGACGGGTCGGAAGCGATGGCTTGCAAGGCAGATCGGTAGGCGTCTCGATTGCGTCCCTGGGCCAAATCGATTCGGCTTTGCAATCGCAACAGGTCGGCCTCTGGTCCTTCCATCGCCAATAGGCGCGACAAGCTGGCGCGGGCCTGGTCGGGTTGCTTTTGGCCCAATTGGCAAATGACCAGTGCCCGTAAATGGGCGGGATCGTCGGGGCGCTGGGACAAAAACTGCTCAATCCAACCGCGAGCTTCTTCCCAGCGACCTTGGCCCAAAAGCTGGGAGGTGCGGATCCAAGCTGCCCGACTTTTTGCCTCGTCGAGTTCCAATAGATCCAAAAAGCTCATTTGCGAAGACCCAAGTGGACGAGAATCTCGTCGTACTGGCCATCGTGATTGGCGTGGAGGGCGTAGTTTCGGGCGGTTTCAAACCACGATTTTGTGGAGGGTGTGGTTTTCGCGAGGGCGTCCAGCAGGTGAGCGGTGGAAATCAGTGCCGGAGGTTTCCCGGATCGGATCGACTCGGAGAGCACCACATCGCAGGCGCGTTCCACCACCGACTTCAGATCGGCCCCCGAAAATCCCTCGGATTTTTTCGCGAGCTTTCGAAAATCAAGGGGAGCTAGGGGGCGGTTGCGCAATTGGATTTGCAAGATCGCCTCGCGGCCTGCTTCGTCGGGAGGCGGAGCGAACAAAATTCGATCGAATCGACCAGGCCGCCGGAAAGCCGGATCAAGGTGCCAAGGACTGTTGGTGGCCCCGAACACCAAAACCCCTTCGTTGGAAGCGGTCGACCCATCCAGCTCGGACAGAAATTGGTTGATCGTGGTGCGCCCCGCCGAGCGACGCATGTCGTGGCGATCGGCCGCCAAGGCGTCGATTTCGTCGAAGTAAAGGACGCAAGGCGCCTGTTCGCGGGCTTTTTGGAACAAGGCATGGAGGTTTTTCTCCGAATTGCCCATCCACATGTCGAGGATTTCGTGAATCCCCACTTCCATCCAACGCGCCGAGATCTCACCCGCAATTGCCTTGGCCAACAGGGATTTGCCGCATCCGGGTGGCCCGTAGAGCAAGAGTCCGCCTCCTGCCGCGCGCCCATACTCCCGGTACATGTCGGGGTGGAGAAGAGGGTGCAAGATCCGTTTGCGAATGTCCTCCTTCACGCTTTCCAGCCCCCCGACGTCGGCAAACGTCACTTGGGGGCGGGAACCGTGTTTGCGCTCCACATCCGCCAATAGGGCGTCGATGTCGCTGAGATCGGTAGGAGCCGATCGAATGGGGTGAGGATTTCCCGAAGCCGGAAGCCGCACCAAAGGTGGGTGCGATGGGACTTCTTGGTTGGTCGAAGAGGGCTGATCCAGTCCAGTAAGTTTGGCGCACATTCGGTCCAGTTCCTCTCGTCCTTGGGCGAGCCACGGATCCGAGGGAGCCGCAGACTGGAGGGCATCCAAGGTTCGACGGGCGTTTTCCAAATTGAGAGCTGCCAGCTCGGCCTGCGCCAAAAGCTTGAGCAACGGAGTGTTGTCCGGGCTTAGCCGCGAAGCTTCCCGAAGGGAGTCTAGGTCCATGGATGTCAATGTAGACGACTTTTCCCCTTCAACTAGTGATACTATGGCAGATCGAAAATTGGGTCCAACCCACCCTTCCGACTTACCCGAAAGAGTCGCAGCCCATGAAGTTCTCCTCCATCGTCTTGATGATCCTACCAATGGTGGCTTTTTCGGTACCGAAAACCTTTGTCTCCACGCCATTTGCCGGCGGGAAAGCTGTTCCTTTGGGCGATGGGACCATACTTCCCGATGGGACTTGGGTGGTGGCAGACACCCTGGAAGGCAGCGTCTATTATTCGACGGACAGGGGCGGTCATTGGAACCAAACTCCCATTCAATCCCCAGACCTTCCCAGCCATCTTTTTGGCAATGCGGTTTTGAGCAGCGACGATCGCTCCTACTGGATGCCCTCCACCGGCTGGAAGCCGATGGTTCTGCCAACTAGCCTAATTCCAGAAACCGATGCATTCCTCGCCAATACCGGCGAACGGGCCATCCTGAACGCTTCGGGATCCAAGGCCATCTACTACTTCTCCAAAGACAGCCTGCGCACTTGGACGGAGCTGTTCCAGATAGACACCTCCTTGGTTCCCGGTGGCGAAGCCAAGGATCTGACGTTCACCAAAGTAGGAGACAAATTTTGGTTTTCGATTCCCGATTCCGGCTATCTTCGGGGGACATCGGACGGGAAGGCTTGGGTTAGGGCGCCGCTGCCCGATGGCTTTATGGTGGACATGATCCAGCCTGATTTGACCGGAAGCGAGATCCGTGTGATGGGGTTTGATTCCAACGACCCCGGAAATTTTTTGCTTGCCTCGACGTCCAATTTGGGGGTGAATTGGAACGTGGGTTCGGGGGATCAACCCGGTGCCATGTTTCTTCCCCTTGGCGATCACCTGTATCTCTCCACCTCGGTCATCGATCTGGAAATTGGGGGATCAACCTGGTTGTCGCGCAGTCAGCTCGGTCCCTGGACCGAGATCGATTCTATCGATCCGTATAGTTGCTTTTCGGACGCCGGAGTGGTTTATGCGGTGGCCAGCGAGGGAATTTACCGGATCGATTTGCCTATGGTCAGTGTCGTTGCCAAACAAGGCCTTTCGAAGTTCACCACAACGCGGTCGGGATCCTCCATTCTGCTCGATCTTCCTCCTGAAATGTTGGGAATGGACTGGTGGGTAGGGGGAATCGACGGAATCCAGTTGGCCTCGGGCACCATCCGGTCCAAACGACTGACAATATCTGTCCCAAAAAACGCATGGATCCGAGTTGGCGATCGGACCCAAAAATTGCCTCCGTTTTAGGTTGTTCACCAACGCGTCTCGTCAGACCCTGAACCTCCATTTAACCCGGGAATGGATGCTTCGGGTTCTCTGGTTGCTTCGAGGTAGGGGCAGGAATCGAGGGTGCCCAAATCATCCAAAAATGGAAGTCCCGACCAGGTAAAGCGAAAGCAGACACAAACATCCGGCTGTGCCCCAACCGATCACGTTGGCAATCCGGCCGTTGGTGTACTTGCCCATGATTTCCTTGTTGTTCACCAACAGCATCATGGAGACCAGGACCACCGGCAACAACAGTCCATTGATGATTTGGGACCAGATGGAGATTTTGATCAAGGGGGCGTTGGGGATCAGGATGATTCCCGCGCCGACGACCAGAATGGTCGTGAATAGACTGTAGAATTGGGGTGCTTGGGCCGGAGTCTTGTCGATTCCCGCTTCGAATCCAAAGGCTTCGCAGACATAGAAGGCGGTGGCCACGGGCAGGATAGTGGCCGAGAAGATGGCGGCGACGAAGAGTCCGGCGGCAAAGATGTAGGAGGAAAGATGGCCAGCCAGCGGGACCAGGGCTTTGGCGGCGTCGGAGGCGTCGTTGATGGTGACCCCCTTGAGGTGGAGGGTGGATCCACAGGACACCATGATGAAGAAGGCAACCACGATGGTGAGGAAGCATCCCACGGCTACATCGGCCAGGGTGAATTTGTAGTCCTCGATCTTCAGCCGTTTTTCGATCACGGCGGACTGCATGTAGAACTGCATCCAAGGTGCGATGGTGGTTCCCACCAAACCGATGCCCAGCGAAATGTAGCCGGTATCGCCTTGCAACTTGGGGTGGAGGACAGCTTGGCCGACTTCCCCCCAGTTGGGATGACCCATCACGGCGGAAACCACGTAGCAGAGCAGGAATGCCGAACAGATCAGGAAGATTCGCTCGGCGATCTTGTAGGTCCCTTTGACCACTAAAAACCAGACGCCGATGGCGGAAATGGGTACGCCGATGTATTTGGAAATCCCAAAAATTTCCATGGCCCCGGCCACCCCGGCAAATTCTGTCGTGGTGTTGGCCATGTCGGCGATCAAGAGTCCCACGAAGATCAGGGCCGTGATCTTGACTCCCGCCTCTTCGCGGATCAAATCCGCCAAGCCTTTGCCGGTGACAATGCCCATGCGGGCGTTCATTTCCTGGACCAGGAACAGGACCACCGCGCACGGGATCAGGGCCCAGATGTAGTGGTAGCCGTAAAGGGCGCCGGCAACCGAGTAGGTGGTGATGCCGCCGACGTCGTTGTCGACAGATCCGGTCACAATCCCAGGTCCCAAAATGGACAAGAAAAGCACGAGGTTTCGAAACCAGGTACTGCGCCGGATCCGGTTCATGTCAACCGCGCAATCTGCGCCCGCCGGCGCGCAAAAGATCGTCCAACACGTCGTCGATGGTGACGGCTCCCACCAGCATTTCGTCTTCGTCCAATACGGGCACCGCCAGCGATCGATACTTTGTCAACACCTCGACCACGGTCGAAATGTGGGCTGTGTCGTGGACCCAGACCAACCGCTCCATTCCCAAATCGGAAAGCGGAGCGTCAGGATGCGCCATGACAATTTCTGGCAGAGGAACCACCGCGGCGAGGTGGTTTTTGGCGTCGAGCCCAAACACGGCCAAAACGTGTTCGGGCCCGGGTTTGTCGCGGCGCAGGATTTCCAGGACTTGGCCGGCAGTGGTGTGGTCGGGGAAGGAGAGAAATTCGGTGGACATCAACGAGCCAACTTGGTTGTCGTCGTATTCCAAAAGCTCGCGGACTTCCGCCGAGGCGCCGCCTTCCATTTCCTGGAGGATGTCTTCGGCTTGTTGGGCCGGGATGTCGTCGATGATGTCGGCGACCTCGTCGGCGTCCATCTGCTCCAACACGTCGGCGGCTTTTTCAACGCCCATGCGCGACAAGATGTTGGCTTGGGCGTTGGGCTCCATCTCCTCGATCACGTCGGCGACGCTGTCCTCGCCCAAGGCATCCAGAATCGCTTCTTGGGAGGCAATGTCCAAGCTCTCGATGATGTCGGCAAGCTCGGAAGGATGGAGCGTTTTGAGGCGGTCGGCACTCGAGGCCAGACGGACTGCGCCACCACTTGGCACAAAGGCCTGGACTTCGCTCCAGGGGATGTAACCCGGCAAGAGGCTGTCGCGGTGGATCAAGTTGCGGAGAGATTCGCTCTCTCCGGTCAAGTGGCTGTACAACCTGCCGACCAAGATTTTGCGAAGAACCAGGTCGAGTCCGTCCAGGGAGGAGGCGAGGGTGTTGCTGCGGATGAATTTCCGGGCCCATAGCTCCCAGCCCAGTCGGCGCAACAGCGCGACAAAGGAAATGTCCACCGCGACCAAAAACAATCCATCGCGGACATGGGCCAAACGCACATCGTTGACCCGCACGACTTTGGCGCCGTCCAGATCGACGATTTGGCGGTCCAAAAGATGCTTGCGCAACTGGATCAGGTCTTCGGTCTGGCCGGTGTGGGCAAACCCCTCACCACGGGAGCGAAGCTGGTACTTCCCGGATTGGATTTTGGTGAGATCCAAATCATCCCAGGAAATCCGTCGCACTTCACCTTGGATTTTAGCCGTCACAAAGGCTATGCGCGGGGTTTCACCCGTGCTGGCCCACACGTCGCTCAGTTTGGTTCGGGAGCCATCGGGCAGCTCCAGAGCGGTCTCAAGGAGATAGCTTAGGAAAAAGCTCCTGGTTCCCGTCGGCTGTGGCATATAGGTCCCTCCGCGTTCATGACCCAATTCTCCTTCCGACCGGTGAACTCCCGAAGTCGCGCCTGAAAAGACGGCCCTCAGAGCTAGGCAAGTATAGCCCCGGGACCTCGATGTTTTCAAGGGTTTTGACCAGTTTAGACCGAAACTAAAACACAACTGAAACAAAGTTCTTGGGTCACCCCGGCCCCCCCCGCTGGAAGATCAAAGCACTCCGGATTCCTTGAGGTCCAAGTACCGGTCCACCAACAGGGCCGCCAGGCGGTGGGGAATGGCGTCGACCAAGGTGCGGCGGTCCAAGCCCAAACGGGCAAGGGCACGGCGGCGGTGTTCCAAATACTCTTCGGTTCCGCAAACTTCCAGGGCGCTGGGAAAATCCCGGACGGTTTGGGCCAAGGCTTCCGAAAGAGCGGTCTCCTGAAGGTTGGCGCACATCACGAGGTGGCGTTTGCGCAAGAGGGACAGGGCCTGTAAGAGGTTGTCGTCGTCTTCGTCGCGCAAATTGGTCGCCAAAATCACAAAGGCGCGCCGGTGCAAGCGGCCCAACAGGTCTTGGGCGGCCACCAGGTAATCGGGGGCTACTTCGCGGGGCTGGAGGTCGTACACTCCGGTGATCAGCCGTTCGATCCCCAAGCGTCCCTTGTGCGGGGGAATCCAGCGGATTTCGGTGCCAAACGACAGAAGTCCCACCGCATCTCCTTGTTTTTGGGCGATCCAGGCCAGGCTTAGCACCGATTCCAAAACATGGTCGAAGTGGGAGAGGAGGCCGTCTTTGGCCAACATGCGACGACCGCCGTCCAACAGCATAACCACCTGTTGGTCGCGTTCCTCCTGGTATTCGCGGCTGATCGTTTTGCCCATGCGCGCGGTGGCTTTCCAATCGATGCTACGCAGGGAATCGCCGCGTCGGTATTCACGCAACTGGTGAAATTCGGTCCCTTCGCCGCGCCGGCGCTTGCGCATCATGCCGCCGTGGGGAGAGTGGGTGTCGGTCCCGCGCAACACGTGGCCCGCGAGCCGCGAAAGATCGGGGTAGACCCGCACGGTTTCCGTTTCCCCCAGCCGGACCTGACGTTTCCAAAGTCCCCATTTGGAATCGATGCGTACATCGGCAGGACAAAAATTGGCATTTCCACGTTCCAACGCAAGGTAGCGGATTGTTGCCATGGCCGTTTCGTGGGCGGCAAGCGTAAGCCGCAAGGGAAGGTCTGATGTGGTCCAGCCGTCGGGGTGGTGGTCAAAAACCTCCATCGCAAGGGGGTGATCAGTGGGGTTGGAGAGGTGGAGAACCACTGTCCCAACCCGCCGCTGCGACCAGGAATTGGTCATTTCTCGCCAAAGGCTGGGAAGAGGTGCTTGGCGCAATCGCAATGCATCCCAGCTAACCACCAACCCTACGGTGATGGTGGGAAGGACCCAAATCATTTGGTGATCCCACACGGCCAGGACCAGGCCCAATGCGGCCCACCCCCAAAGGATCCGCAACAGTTTGGCCGAAGCGATCACGAGCGTGGCGCCGGAACCTGTTCCAAAATCCCGGCCAAGATTCGGTCGGGCGTCAAACCTTCGATCTCGCTGTCGGGAGACAAGGCGATACGATGGCGCAACACCGGCAAGACCGCTTGTTGGATG
>CAIKAA010000225.1 GCA_903825275.1 uncultured Fibrobacterota bacterium
ATCCCGAGAACCTGTACAGCTATGCCGAATACACCGATGCCATCCTCCCTGAACTGACAAACCACTTTCGACCCGCCTTGTTGGCCCGCTGCAAGGTGATTCCTTTCCTGCCCTTGGGACACGACTCCCTGCGCGCCATCGTGAGGATCAAACTCGACAAAGTCGCGCATCGCCTAAAAGACCAACACGGCGTGTTGTTGGCCTGCTCCGAAGCATTGCTCGATCAGGTCGTCGACCAATGCCATCTGGTGCAAAGCGGCGCTCGTTTGCTCGACACGCTGATGGATCGCGACATCCTTCCGAGCATTTCCCATCTGCTGTTGCGCCGGGTTGCCGGAGAAGAAGATGGCAACCGGATCGTGGTGGGTCTCGCTGACGACAAAACGATTTTCTTCCGGCTTGATTTTGAAAATAAGGCGTTGCCAAATTCTGACGAAGACGATTTAGTCCAATCGGCCCAGGGGACGACCTGATGGCCAGCGCCGACACTTCGCTCTTTTCCTTTTCGGCTACGGGGCTTGAGGAAGACACCTTTACCTTGTTGCGGTTTGAAGCCAAGGAAATGATTTCCGGTCCAAGCTGGATCCACCTTTCGGTGGTGAGTGAGCAACGCGGATTGGAGCACGACGACCTGATCGGCAAAGAAGGTGTTCTCCAAATCCACCTCAATGGCGAACACCAAATCCATGGCGTGATCTGCCAATATCTCGAAGAACCCTTCGACGCCCAACGGAGCCGTTACGAATTCGTCCTGCGCGGACGAGTGGCCCTGTTGGAATACCGAACCCATTGCCAGGTATTTCAGAAAAAATCCTCCAAGGAAGTTCTCGAAGACCTGCTGAAACAATCGGGCATGGATGCCAAATCGTACAAGCTCTTGTTGACGGGAAGTTACGGCCCCATGGACCTGCAGGTTCAGTACAACGAATCGGATTTCGCGTTCTTTTCGCGCACCGCCGAGAGGGAGGGGATCTTTTACTTCGACCAGACGGCGGGAGAAAATACCGTGTTGGTTTTGGGGGATGCCAACTCGGCCTTTGTCCCCAGTAGCCAAACAAAACCGATGGAATACCGGCCCGGTGCGGGAATGGTCGAAACGGATTTCGAGGCGCTGTACTCCCTGCAACGCTCCAATCAGATTCACCTGGGGAAGATCGCCTTGTCTGGTTACAACTACAAAATGCCGGGATCGGTTATACGAAGCGAAGCGTTGGCTTCGGGAAATGGCGAATCGGTCGAACACGATGTCTCCCTCGAATCCGCTGTCGATGCCACAACCAATTCCCGCCTGCGGCTGGAAAGCGAGCGGATGGTCCGCGATCGCATCCGCGCCACCACCCACAATCCCAAATTGCGCGCGGGCACCAAATTCCAAATTTCTACGACGCAGGGATATGGGTTTGGAGGCGATTATTTGTTGGTAGAAATCCACCACGAAGGCTCCCAGGAAGGATCGTTGCTGGGCAGTGGGCTGGACGCCCACTACAAAAACGAGATCTTCGCCCAGCCGGTGGCCCTTCCCTATCGCACGCCCCAAACAACGCGCCGTCCGAAGGTCGCGGGAGTGATCGTGGCCAAGTCCGATGGCCCCCAAGGGCCTTACGCCCATCTGGACGAGGAGGGCCGGTATCGGGCGCGATTGCCCTTCGACCAAAGTTCTTCTGGGCCTGGAGAGGCCTTGCCGCCCCTTCGGCTGGCACAACCCTACGCGGGACCCGGGTATGGTTTGCACCTGCCCATCCATCCTGGTGCCGATCTGGTCCTGGCTTTTGAGGATGGGGACATCCATCGCCCCATCGCCTTGGGTGCCGTTCCCAATCCAGCCACCAAAACTCCTGTGGCAGCCTCCAACCGTTCTCAAAGCACCCTTAGGTCGGCCAGTGGGAACCTTCTCGTTCTCGATGATTTGGAAAAGAAAACCAAGATTCAACTGACTTCGGCAGGCAAGCACAAGGTCTTGCTGGACGATGAGGCCGAGACGTCGGGAATTGTGCTCGAAACCAACCACAAACAGCGCCTGAAACTCGACGACAAGGGATCCTCTCTCGAATTGTCGGTTTCTGACAATTCGCACGCCTTAACCCTTGTCGCCGGGAAGGACGGCAAGGGAACCGCCAGCTTGAAGCTGAAGTCGGGCCAGGTGCTTCAGTTGGATGAGGTCCATCAAACGGTGACCTTGCAAACCGCCAAGGGCCATGTCCTCCAGTTCGATGATGACCTCGACAAAATCACGATTTCGGACAGCAAGGGCAAACACACCATCGAAATCGATGCCTCGGGCAAGATCACCCTCAAAACCGAGGGCGACTTGCAGTTGGAGGCCAAAGGCTCCCTCGACCTCAAGGCCAAGGACATCCATCTCCAAGCCACCGGGAAGCTGGACCTGAAAGCGGCTCAAGACCTGTCGATTCAGGGCATGAATGTCTCCGCCAAAGCGGATCAAATGGTCGCCATCCAAGCGGGGATGGATGCGGGCATCCAGGCGGGAATGAACCTGAAGCTGGAAGGCAGCCTCAATGTCGAGTCGAAGGCGGGGGTCGCCAATAAAATGACCGGCACCATGACCAACGTCGAATCCAGTGCTCTGAACACGATCAAGGGTGCCATGGTCATGATCAACTGAAGCTCCAGGAGGCGTTTTCGTGCCTGATCTTCGTCGGCTATTTGAACAAGAAATGCGCTCCCTCCAAGAAGAAGGCTTGGGCTTTGCCAAGGATTTTCCGGAAGCGGCGCAGTATCTGGATCTTCCAAACCTGGAGGACAAAGACCCCTATGTCGAACGTTGGACCGAAGGCCTTGCGTTCTTGACCGCCCGCATCCGCCAAGAGCTAGAAAGCCCACAAGCTGGTTTGGCGCAACACCTGTTGGAACTTGTGGCTCCCGATTTGGAACAGCCGTTGCCCTCGGTCGCGGTCCTGGAATTTGTTCCACGCAACGATTTTGTTGGGCCGATGGTGTTGGATTCGGGAACCCAGGTGTCTGCATCGACGAGTTCGTCTCCCCTCCCATGCAACTTTCGGCTGGTGCATCCTGTCCCGATTGATTCCCTCGAAATCTTGTCGGCCAAGATCGAGAGGAGCGAGACGAACCAATCCATTCTGGAGTTGGAGCTGTCCCAATCATATCTTGACAGGAATTGTCCCTGGCCAAAATCCATCGACTTGTTTTTGATGGGGGACGCTCCCGTGGTGTGGGCCATGCGATTTGCCTTGTTGCGACGATTGGAGAAGATCCAAGTCCTGACCGATCATGCCTGGAAAGACGACCAGAACCTTTCCGTGGAACGGCTCGATCAACCGGGATACACCAGCGACCAGGGCATTTCATCCCCCTTGGCCAACATGCGGGATTTTCTGTGTACCGACGAACGGTTTCGATTTCTCCGACTTCGGGGTCTGCCAAACATCAGCGACTCTTTGCGACTCCAGATCCGGTTTTGTTTTCAGGGCTGCTTGCCGCGAGGCATGGCCCGGGCCACAGCCAAGGATTTGTTTCGTCTCTCGGCGGGAGTTGCGGTCAATCGATTTGTCGAATCTTGTCAACCCCTCACTTGGGACCATACCCAATCCACCCTGCTTTTGCGCCCCCAAGGGGGACCTCATCGGGAGATCCTGGAGGTGAGGTCGGTGGAAGGGCTCACCACCTCGAAGCCGCAACAAAGGGTGTCTTACGCCAAATTCTCCAGCTATCGGCAAAGTCCCCAAAAGGGACATTTCCAACTGATCCACACCACCAATCGCCAAGGGATTCGGGTCGCGATGTTGGCGATCGGAACTCGCGGGGAAGATGAACCAAAATGTCAATATCTATCGATCGAAGCCGTGTGTTCGGATGGCGAATATCCCCATGAATTTCTTCAGCCAAGCCATTTTCAAACCCTTGACCTAAAAAATCCGCCTCCCCTCTCCCTCCATGGATTGACGCGTCCCACTCAAAGCTTCCGGCCTTGGGAAACGGCCGATCCTCGATCTCGTTTGCTCGCGTTTGCCTCGGGTCATTTCGAAGGTTGGATGGATGCGGCGCGGTTGAAAGACGCGCTTCGCCATCTGATGTGGGACCCCGCGACCTCCAAACGCACCCTGGTCGACGCGATCCAGGAAATCAGCACGGAAAGGGGTACGGTGTGGGAAAAAGGTGTCCCTTGGCGGGTGATGACCGCGACGATCCGGTTGCGCGACACCACCTGCACACCCGATACCTGGGATCGCTTGGGAATGATCGACGCCTTCGCATCGGCGCTGCTCCCCTTTGTCCAGGCCGAAACGCCACTCGGTGCTCGCACGCGAATGCGGATCGTCATCGATCCTTCCGGAGTCGAAATGTTTTGGGGCTAAAACGAAAACCGGACTCCGCAGGGTTGCAGAAATCCGGTAGGATCCTTTTTCAGCGAGCCATCGCGGACTTCCGAAGAGGAAGCCCGCCGGACTCAATTGTTTTCGGAGTTGCGCTTTTCGGTTTGTTCGCGGTCCATATTGCCTTGGATCGCGTCGACAAACGAGCGGTCGAGCTGCAAGTTGCCCATGGCGTTGGCATCTTCTTGCAAGATGTACACGGCCTGAGGGTTGTCCAGGTAGCCATCGATCTTGCCGGCACCCAGGTCCATGCTGGCGCCTTGGGTGGCGCTAAATTCCTTGATCAACTTGGACTCGGCCCAGAGCTCTTGGCCGTCTTTGGTGCGCACCTGGGTCATGCCGCCCGCACGCTTCACTTCCACGAAGGTTTCCGTCGAACTGGCGGTGTAGACCGCTTTCTCGTTGACGGCGCGCTTCTGGTTGGCGTACAAGGGCACTTCGCTACCCGTCGAAATCAGCTGCTTGGAGGCGGCCAAAGTGACCGAAGCAAGAATGGAAAGAAGAACGATTGCGCGACGCATGAGAACCTCCCGAAGGTTTCAAAATGCCAGTACGGGTCTAATCTAGACCACCTTGCACGGCAACGCAACGGGTTTTTCGACCGGTTGCGGTTAAGGGTGAAATGTTACTGGAGAGTGATCGGTTCGGTTTCCCGAGCCCCGAACGTCTTGTAGCGATGGATCCGCTCCTTGAGCGCCTGGACCCCGTCGATCAGGGCTTCGGGACGCGGCGGGCAGCCAGGAATGTAGATGTCCACAGGGATGACCTTGTCGACCCCGTTGAGCACCGAATAGCTGAACTTGCTGAAGGGGCCGCCGGCGTTGGCGCAAGATCCCATCGAGATCACCCAACGCGGCTCGGCCATCTGCTCCCAAAGGGTCCGCACGCGCGAGGCCATCTTGTGGGTGATGGTTCCGGCGACGACCATCAGGTCGGCTTGGCGAGGGGTGGGACGCGGGATCATGCCCAAGCGGTCCCAATCGTAGCGCGGTCCGCCGGTTTGCATCAGTTCAATGCCACAGCAGGCGGTCGCAAAAAGCAGATACCAAAGCGAATTTTCGCGGCCCCAGTTCAAAAAGTCGTCGACCGACGTCAAGAGAATCTGCTCGTCTTCGTGGTTCCCCGATTTCGCCTCGGTGGCGGCCTGCAACTCGCTCATGGCTCGCTCCCCTCGTCGAGGCGAATCGACTTGTTCCATTCCAGATCGCCCTTTTTGGCGGCGTAAACCAAACCCAAAAGCAGGGTCCCGGCAAAAACGGCCAGTTTGATCAGCACTTCGCCCCCCGTTCCCAGGCCCAGAAACGTGGTGTAACGCGCCAAGATGGGCATCATCAAGGCGATTTCCACGTCGAAGACCAGAAACAGGATCGCCAAGAGGTAAAACCGGTTGTTGAACCGAAACCAAGCGGGCCCCACCGGAGCCTCTCCGCATTCGTAGGTGGTCAGCTTGCCGGGAGTCGTCTGGATTTTGCTGAAAACCCTGGTGATGAGGCGCACCAACGTCATCAGGACGAACACCACGGTGATGGTCATCACCGCAAGAACAACGATCGATCCATATTCAGAAAACTGGGACTGGCCAGCCGTTACCGGAGTCATAGTTCCTACAAAGTAGCTTTGGCATTTTCGTGCGGCTTGAAGATTCTTTCTCCCCTAGGTTGACGCAAGTAGAGTCAAGGACTTACATTCCTCCCCCTCCACGAAATATCGGGACAACCAGGACATTTGACCATGTACTCCGTCATACAAGCTTCCGGCTTCCAGTTCAAGGTGAACGCCGGCCAGATCCTTCGCCTGCCTTTAATGCAGGCCGAGACCGGCTCCACAGTGACCTTCGATCAGGTCCTTCTCGCCAACGACGGCGAGGCCACTCAGGTTGGCCAACCCGTCGTCAAAGGTGCGAAGGTTTCTGCCGAGGTTCTCTTGCACGGCAAGACCAACAAGGTGATGGTCTTCCGTCGCAAACGTCGCAAGGGCTTCCGCCGCTTGCGCGGTCATCGCCAGGACTTCACCGAAGTGGTGATCACCGGCCTTGAGGCCGGAACCCAAAAGGCTGCGGCCGAGACCACCCGAGTGGAGTTCGCGCGCAAGCGCGCCGCCGCTTGGGCCACTCGCCACACCCCTTCCGCTCCCGCGAAGACTCGCGCGGAGAAGATCGCCCAGGGCTTGCCCAAGCCCGCAAAGCGCGTCAAGAACGCTCGCCGCAAGGAGGCATAAGCCATGGCACACAAAAAAGGTGGAGGCTCCACCACGAATGGTCGCGATTCCAATCCTCAATACCGTGGCGTCAAAAAGTACGGTGGGGAAAAAGTGATCGCCGGCAACATCATCGTTCGCCAAGTGGGAACGTCGTTCCACGCGGGCCGCAATGTCGGACTGGGCAAGGATTTCACCATCTTCTCGCTGATCGAGGGTGTGGTGAAGTTCGAGCGCTTGGATCGCAAGCGTCAGAAAGTTTCTGTCGTCGCTGAGGTCTGAGAAGGGTCGAGGATCTATTTTCCACGACATGCGATTCCGTCGATTTTTTTGCCTGACCCTAAGCGCCGTTGCGCTTGGGGTTTTCTTTTCTTGCGCCCCTAATTCGCCGGATCCGACCTATCCCCAGGACCGAAACGTCGTGGACGTTTCCATCCCCCCCTATTTGGACAAGTCGGTGGACGACTCGATCCAAGCCGGGCTTTACCCGGCCTCGCGGTCTGGTTGGAAATTGCACTGGAAAAGTCCCATGGATGTCGGAGGCGCGAACAACGTGTTCATCTTCAGCGACACCATTTTGCCCAATGACGCCTCGGCGCATCTGGTCAACGGAACCGGGTCCCTGAATGCCAGCGGCCTTCCGGCCTTGTTGGCGACCCTGCCCCCAACCGACACGGTGTGGGAAATCCCAAGTTCCTTTTTTCATGGAGCTCAGGGGCACGCCATAAGATCCGATACTGCGTTCAAGTTTTCCGTTTGGGCTCGCTACAATTCTGGGGATGCGGCCCAACCGGTGAAGGGACGACTTTTTTTAGGCGACGAAATGCCGCCGCTTCCCCCCGCCATCGTCGATTCGGTTGGACAAACTTCGGCGACCCTGTTTTTCGATCGTCCTTCCGATCAAACCAGCGTCGTCGACACCCTGAAGAACGGACCCATTACCAACATCACCGTGAAGTGGTGGCCGGCCAAGTATGTCGACGACTCCACCGGAAAAGTTTCTTCGATTTCGGTCTCGCCGGACCAATTGAAGGACACGAGCATTAAAAAGTTCCGGCTCAAAATGGACGGTTTGAAGTACTTCACGAGCTACTGGTTCACCCTGATTGTGACCGATTTGGTTGGACTGAAGGGGTCTTCCACCCCCATCCACTTCATCACACGGGATTCCCTGCCCCCCGCTCCACCCACGGGCCTTTTCGCAACCTCCAACACGATCAGCTGGAGCCCTGCGACCGATTCCTTTTTGCGTCCCTCGGTTCCTGCAGACACCCCCAATTACAACATCCGCTCCTACAAAATCTCGATCAACAACACGCCCGTTGATTCCATTGACAGCGTGAGCAATTTTGGAAGGAACACGATTTGGCCACCGGAGGGAACTCCGACCAGGTTCGCTTGGGATGGCCAGCGCTGGCATTGGGAATGGCCAAACTTCCGACCGGGAAATCGTTACACGGTGACTGTCTCGGCTCGCGACCTTTCTGGAAACGACGCCCTCCTGCCGCCTTCCCTTGACGTGACCAAGCCTCCTGTGTCCGACCTCCTTTGTCCGACCGGTTATGTTCCCGTCTCGGGCACTTCCACCTTGGCGGCCTACTGCATCGAGGAGCGCGAACATCGGACGGGTTCGGTGGTCCAAAAGGGCGTTACTTGGCAGCAAGCCCTTGGGGTCTGCAACGCGGCAGGTGCCGATCTTTGCTCGGAGACCCAATGGGTGCGTGCTTGCGAATCTTCCCCCTACAGTGACAGCACCGTGTTCACATTTGGCTCCTTGGAAGCCGGCACGGTTGAGTTCGACACCCTCTTATGGCTTTACAATGTCTGCCATTTGGGAACGGGAGATTCGACCTTTTTCACCGATTCGGCCAGTGACCCGCGCTGCGTATCGGCTTGGGGAGTTTTCGATCTCCCTGGAGGCGTCGCGGAATGGACACGGGATGTGTACAACACCAATCCAGGCTCCACCGGGCAAAGGGATCCGAACAGCTTGGCTTGGCTCGACACCTCGGACTTGACGGGAAAGGCCGATCTGGGCACCATCCACGGCGGATCCTGGCTCAAGCTGGATCAGCCGGAACGCACGCTCCCGTCGGCGCGTTGTCGAGAACGCAACTATCCGGCTTTTTCGGGAATTTTCGATACCTTGCCCAATCGAACCACACGCCGTCATCCCAATCCAAATGGCACGAGCAATGGAGTGGGGTTCCGGTGCTGCAAGGTCCCGGGGTCTTGATTCAACTTTGAGATCGATTTTCGACGTCATCCTTTCCTACCATACGATCCAATACTATTGTTGGTCATAACAAACCGTTTTTTGGAGGGTGCTCCGGATGATCTACAGCAAGCCATGTATGCACGGACTACGTGCAGTGATCTACATCGCATCGCGCAATGTCGAATCTCCTGTACGCGGCGAGGACATCGCTCGGGAAGAAGATCTTCCCCAGCCCTTCCTTTCCAAAATTCTCAAAATTCTTTCCAGCCGCAACATCCTTCAATCGGTGCGTGGACCTGGCGGAGGCTTCCGTTTGGCAAGGCCTCCCGAAGAAATCACGCTTCTGGATATTGTGGAAGCGATCGACGGCTTGACCCAATTTGAAGAATGCGCCTTGGGTTGGAAAACCTGTCAGGACGACAAACCGTGCCCCTTGCACGTTTCCTGGAAGGGGATGCGCCAAGGGCTCCGCGAATATCTCTCCCGCACTCCGGTTTCGGAACTGGTGCAGATGGAAAAGAACAATCCGAAAAGCTTGAAGCACTGATCTCATTCCTCTCCGTCGCAGGTGGCTTGAACACTCCTCCGAACGGCGGGAGAAAACCATTTGAGCCTGAGGGGATTTAAGATGAGCGAAGATCTTCGCGAATTAGCCTCGCGATACGCAACCAGTGCCCGCCAAGCCTCACGGATTCTGGCGGGGAGCAACAGCACGGCGCGCACCAAAGTCATCGAGGCCATTGCGCAGGCCTTGTTGGAACGAGTCCCCGAAATCGTCGCCGAAAACGCCAAGGACCTCGCGAATGGCGCCGCCAGTGGGCTTTCCGCTTCCGTTCTGGATCGCCTCAAGCTGGATCCCGCTCGGATCGCAGGCATGGCCAAAGGCCTGGGAGAGATCGCTCGACAGATGGATCCCGTGGGACAAATTCTGTCGTCTCGCACCCGGGACGATGGCCTGACCTTGGAAAAGATCGTCGTCCCGATGGGGGTGGTCTTTTTCATCTATGAATCGCGTCCCAACGTCACGACCGATGCCGCCGCCTTGTGTCTACGCAGCGGCAACGCCATCTTGCTGCGAGGCGGGAAGGAAGCGATCCACTCCAACCGGATTCTGGGAAAGATCATTTCCGAAGCCATCACCTCGGCGGGTCTTCCCGCCAACGCCGTGCAACTGGTGCAGGAAACGGATCGCGCCTTGGTCGGTGAATTGCTCCAAATGGATCGCCAGATCGATTTGGTGATCCCCCGTGGTGGCGAAAGCCTGATTCGCGCAGTGGCCGAACAATCAAAAATCCCGGTCCTGAAGCACTACAAAGGAATCTGCCACATTTACGTCCACCCTTCCGCGGACCCCTCGTCCTCGGCTGCGGTGGTCCTCAATGCCAAGGTCCAACGACCAGGCGTCTGCAACGCCTTGGAGAAATTGCTTCTGGATCGCGCCTTGGATCGCGGCGCGGGAGCCGATATTTTGCGGGCCTTGGCCCAAGCTTCGGTGGAACTTCGCGGTGGGGATTCGGTTCGCGCCAAGTGGCCCG
>CAIKAA010000226.1 GCA_903825275.1 uncultured Fibrobacterota bacterium
CGCCGCGCTGGGGCTTTTCTTTGGCATTGTCGGGAATGATGATGCCGCCGGCCGTCTTGGTTTCGGGCTCGAGGGCTTTGATGACAACGCGATCCGCAAGAGGGGAAAGTGCCATGTTGAATGTCTCCATTGTTGGTGTGGGTTAGGTTGTTAGCACTCAACCAGGTCGAGTGCTAACAATCGCTGGTTGAATATACCGGATCCACGCCCTGGAAGTCAAGGGGCAGGGTTCGTTTGTGCCTGATTTGTGACAAAATTCCGATTTGGGCACCCTCCCCGGCCTGTGGGCAACCACCAATTTTCCACGTAGGGATCGGGCATGGTTGTCGCCAAGGCGACCCGCCAATAACCTGACCTCGTAGCGGTCGACAGGCTCACCACAAGTGCCCGATCCCTACGACGTGCGATTGACCACAGGCCGGAGCCGGTCCCCTTCGGGCACCTGGCGCGTGCGTTGACAACCGCCGTTTGTCTTTGCTTCCGAATTACCTTATCGTTGCATGCACTCCTCTCTTCTTGCCCTCGCCGCTCTGTCCATCGCCGCAACCTCTGTTCCCGCCAGTTCCGCTGCGGGGGATTCGGTCATTGCCCAACCCGCTGGACCACTGACTCCCGGGGCGTGGGGGTTGGGCTTCCAGATCGTCCCGGATCGGTCAAGCGGGACAATCGCGGTGCGGCGTGCAGTGACTCCCACAATGGATGTCGGGGTTGAGGCGAGTTTGAGCGGTAACTACACCGAAGAGCAAATCCAAAGCCAAAATTTCGAGGGAGTCCTGCATAGAGACGGTCAGAAAAGCAACAGTTCTTTCTCGTTGGTGGCTCCCGTGGGATTCCTATCCAGCAGTCGCGAGGGCCTGGCGTTCGCTTGGCAAATCGGGCCGATGGTGACGTATTCTGCCTCCGAGGACAACTCCCAGGAAACGGTGGGATATCAGGACCAAGGATCCGGGGACTGGAATCTGAGTTTCGGAGCCCAAGGGAAGGCTGGATTGCGCTGGTTCTTCCATTCCAACCTCGCCTTGACGGCCGATTATGAAGCGGGCATATCGTACCGACGGTCAACTCGTTCTTATCATCAAACCGATTCATCGCAAACCTATGGTCAACGAACCACCGACTGGTCGGTGAATGCGTTTTCTGGTTTTTATGGGGTTGGGCTGGAAGGCTGGTTCTAAGGCCGATGAGGAGCCGGTTGCCTCTTTCCTGAGCGGACATCTCAGGATCAACTAACCGCTTCGCCTCCAAGAGTTATCCCCGGGAATCTTGCACAGGTGCATCCTACAGCGAAATCTGCCAGCTTGCCACCAACTGAATCGTGGGATGCTTGAACGTCTCGATCCCCACGGAGCACACTTCTACATTGGGGCAAAGCCCAAGAACTCCCACGCATCTAGAACCAAGCACTCTGTTCACGGCAGCCTCCAGGAGGCCTTGAGGCCAATGGGAGATTTCAAGCCAAGGTGGGGCGTCCACAAGGCGACACTAGGAAATGCCTCGGCACGACTCCAACGCTCCAAAGCGACGGCACCCAAGGGACTCACCAAGGTCCATCCCACCGCCCCTAGAAGAAAGGGCGTAAAATCGATTTTCTGTGACGGACGATGCGTGAAGATGCCCCATTCCCAGCCAGCTAACCCGCCCATGTACCCGCCCGCGAGGGAGCCCATCGCGCTCATGGGGACCGATCCATTCTGTTCGTCGAGTGGCGTGGCGTTGGTGGCACCGTAGGTCGTCCCAATCACGCTTCCGCCCACCAAGCCAGCTCCCAGCGCGTTCGGTGCGCCGGTCGTGTAGGTTGCCCCAAGACCGACCACCAATCCGATGCCGATCCCAGCGGCCTCGCCCTTTAGGGCCTGGAAGTAATGGTCTCCAAAGGGAAGGCCTCCGGAAGAAGAGGACTCGCCCGAGGCGGACAGCCCCAGAATCAGCGACAGAAGGAGGGACGGATGCATGAAATACCCACGGATCGAATTTCATGCCATAAAACTTTCGGCGCCAAATTCAAGTTTCCACTCTCCCGAGAAGGCCTGTATTCTTCAGGCAAGCAGCGTGTTTCCTGCGTGTTTCCAGGATCCGACTTTGCCCGTCATCGCCTCTCCCCAAATCAACTCGACCGGAAAGTTCGCGTTGGAAGTCAAGGACAGAGGGGGGGCGGACCCGATGGAATCCTTCCCGAGGGATCCTCATCTCCTGAGAAATTTGGCCGACGTGACGATGCAGGACGTGGTGAGGGCTCTATAAATTGGATTTCGGACCCTGACTCCGCTGAGGGAAGGCCCCCCATGGGCCTTCGATCAAGACTAAATTCAGACTCTAAAAGTCCGGATTCAAGATTTCCGGATGGAGATGGATCCATGCCCAAGACTTCCGTGAAATCCGCCCACCTTGCCGCCAAGGCCAAACTCGTCCCACCCGAGGTGGTGTTGGAGCATCCTCTGTTGGCGATCGGTCCGACCGAGGCGATTCCCCCCGAGACCTCCTGCTTTTCCTTTGAAGGCGTGGTTCCCTCGGTGGACGGAGGATTGTTTCCCGTCAAGCGGGAAGTGGGCGATTTGCTGGAGGTGGAAGCCGACATCTGGTTGTTTGGTCACGAAAAATTCACGACCTGGTGGGAATTCCGCAAGGAAGGCGGAGCTTGGCAGCGCTACGCCCTGGAATCGATGGGCAACGACCGTTGGA
>CAIKAA010000227.1 GCA_903825275.1 uncultured Fibrobacterota bacterium
ACCACGGTGCGCAGCCCCACCTACCAGATCGGGTTCCGTGGCTTGGAGCGGTGCTTGGAGGAATTGGAGGGGCGCGTCGAACGCAACTTGTGGGAAACCCACCCCACCTCTTTGGTGATCCGCAAGTCCTGCGGTTGCAAAATGACCAATCCAGTGCCCAAGCTTGTCGGCGAAACGACCAACCAACGGATTCTGCCCACCGCCTCTCGAGTGGCCGAATTGATGGCGAGCCAAGACCGACTGAAAAAGGAGCGCTTTCTCCAAGACTTCCTGGTCACCTTGCAGGATTGCGAGGATGGCGAACTTGAGCAATGGCAAGAAATTCTGTTCTCGGCAACACGCCTCGCCTTGCGCGATACGCCCATCGATCAAAAGCGATTGGATGTGGAAGAATCGGTGTTGGAAGTCCATGCCGTATTCTCGGAGGCGCGCGAGAGTCGGCACAATGGCCATCGACGTGCGGTGGATGGTTTGGTTCGCCAGCTCTACGTCACCATGAACAAGCTCCAATCCGATTACTTGGCCGAGGGGTATTCGGATCGACTCGCCAAAGCCTTGCAAATCTGGTGTCCCCATGTGCGTTGTTTCCTGTTCAATACCGACTTGACACCTTGCTCCCATCAAAATTTGACCACCAATCCCTTCCCGGAGCGGTTTTCCTTCAAGGAGGGCGTGGCCAGGAAAATCCCCCTTGGCGAGACCCTTCTTCCTCCCGAGGTAGGCGGTGAGGGGGAGGTTTGGATTGGCGTGCCCATCCTGCATGGCGAGGCCTTTTACGGGATCATCCTGTTTTGCAATTGGACCCATAGCCTTGCCTTCATCGAACACATGCGGCTGGTGGTTTCCAACTTTTTCGACGGGATGACCAAATGGGAGATTGAGCGCCAGCACCGTAGTGAATCGAACCCAATGGTGTGGATTGACCCTCTGACAAGCCTTTCCAACCGCCATGGTTTGCTGGAAATTGGCGAACAAATGGCCGTCCACGCGCGTCGGGAAGGATTGCGCTTGGCGGTGGTGATGGTGGTCTTGACGGGTCTTGGGGCCATTCAAAAAGAATATGGACAGGAAGCGGGGCAAACGGCCATCGCGACCTTGGGCGAGGCGATAGCCACAACCATCCGCTCCTCCGATGCGGCAGTGCGCTGGGATGAAAACACCTTCGCGGTGGTTTTTCTGATCAAAGATGGCGAAGCCGACACGGGGCCCATCGACAGAATTCGGGAATCCAATCGAAACTTGGCCAAGGGCAAGCCTTGGATCTCGGTTCCGGGTTTCGGACTGGAACCCTGGGATCCCCGAGATGGTCGGATGCTTTCGGAGGTTTTGGTGAGAGCCAAAGTTCAGATTGACCCCGACGGGAAGCCCTAATCAACATCGGGCTCGGAATTGATCACGTGAGTGGATCGGACCAAGCTTGGAAATCGCTCCAACTGCCCGGCGAGGGAGCGCAAGTGGCACTACTTTCAAGGATGCCCGGGACACCAACATGCTTTGAGTGGTCTCTTATTCTTTCGAAGATCCTCTGGAGGGTTTTGGAAGCCATGATCAAATCGTTCCCCATTCTTCTCAAGACTCGGAATAACCGGAGTATTTTGCTCTCCTTTCCCTTCAAGATTGACGGCAACCCAACCGTAAATCCAGCTTCCTCCCATTCCACACCCTTTGGTCCGATCGGCATTTAGGGGACCTCATGTTCTTTCGTCCGTTTTTCTTCCTCCTGGCTCCGCTTTGCCTCCCGATGATCCTGAACGCGGCACCACTTCCCGCCCCTGTAACCGTGATGCTCTGGAACCCCTGGGAAAGCGATTCGACGGCCCAAAGACCTCAGATGCGCGTGGAAGCTGGGGTTTGGAACGCCATGATCCCGGTCAACAGCGCCCCGGGCTGGTACAGTTACAAGGCATCCGGCTTCACCAACCTGTCCCTCACGTTTCGCAAACCCGATTCCACCAAGTTTCTCGGCATACTAGGGGTGAAGCCACTTCTTCCCCTACCCGCCTCCTTCGATACCCTGGTCGGCAAAAATGACACGATTTGGATCTGGACCTCGCCCGAACCGCTCGGAAAACCAAAGGCTTCCATCACCGCCCCGCGCATGAAGAACATCCTGCTCTTCAATCCCTGGAAGGATTCAACGCCCCTCCAGCATCCCCAAATTCGCTTTGGGACGACAACCCTTCCCATGAACCCGGACCCCTACAATTGTGGTTGGTACAAGTTCCAATACATTGATCGCGTTTCGCCGATTGCCGTGACGTTCAAGAATGCCACGACCGGTACGCTTTTGGGAAATACCGGATTCGCCAACGCGACGGCCATCAACTTGACCACGACCCTGGCGACTTCAGATACGGCTTGGATCACCACGGCGGCAGGCACCGGCACGCCTACGGTGGTTTCCTCCTTCCCTGGTCAAACAGGACTGTGCGAAGTCATGCTGTTGGCTGGAACCTTCCGCGACTTTGCGGACAGCGGCGCGTTCAATGGCCCAACCGATGTTGCCACCGGGATGGTTCTTCCCGACTTGGGGCCCGATGGCACGCCCACCCGGACCCCCGGCCCTGATTTGATGCACAATTCCAACCTCTTCCAGTGGTTTCACGATGATTCCACGATCAACGCCAGGACTTGTCGCGACATTCCGCTAACACTCGATCCCCCAACTGGAAATTACGCCTATACAAACGGGGCCTTTTTCCCCCTCGATGACTTCGATACCCTGGCGAACGGGAAGCCGAATCCATTCAAAGGCCAGCAGTGCCCTGATGCAAACAGCCCCGAGGGGCACAATTTCAGTTTCTGTATGGAAAGCCATGCTGTCTTCGACTATCACACTGGGCAGATCTTCAAGTTCACCGGCGATGACGATGTGTGGGTCTACATCAACAAAAAGCTCGTGGTCGATTTGGGGGGGACACACCCTCCAGCTATGGATTCAGTGAAGCTCGATAACTTGGGATTGACCGAAGGGACGACCTATCCATTCGACCTGTTTTATTGCGAGCGGCACACCTGTGGGTCGAGCCTTTCGATCAGCACTTCGATGAAGCTCGTCAGCCTCCCGACCTTGGATGTGGTCCAATCCTCCATCGGTGTATCGACAAAATTTGACTTGTATACCTCCCAGTCGACCGGGCAGGGCTGTCAAAAATCGGTGACGCGCGCCCCGACCAAAGGTCGTTTCCTGCTTTCGGGTCCCTCGGCCACACCGACCATTTCGTTGGGGCCGGGCCACTTTTATGGCGGGATCGTAATCGATCCTTCCAAAACCAACGCCACGATCGACACGACCAAAATGACCGGATTGGCGGCTGGCGTCTACACCTTCCAAGTCGTGGGAGCCGACGGCACTTCGGTGGGTTCGCGCACGATCACCTTCACCATCGTCAACACGATCTCCAGCATCTCGCTGCTGACCTCGCCGACCCTTGCGGTCCAGACCGGCGATTTGATCACCGATTCGGTGAAGGTTGTGGTCCAAGTGCGCGACAACGACAACAACCTTCGCGCTACCGTCAAGGATACCGTCAAGGCCTTGCTGCGCCGCGGCACCGACAGCGTGGTGGTGAGTTTGGTGGAAACAGGTGTGAACACGGGTATCTTCCGTTCGGTCCCCATCGCCATTTCCACCGTTCCGGGTTGGACCACCACCTCGATTTCCCCCTCGGCCGGGGATACCTTGTTGGTGCTGTACCGCGACGCGTTGCATGCGGACGATTCTTCGTTTGTCAAACGGCGCATCAAGGGGCTTTATCCCACGTTGCTCCAAGGATCG
>CAIKAA010000228.1 GCA_903825275.1 uncultured Fibrobacterota bacterium
GACGGGAATGACGATGGAGAGTTCGGGCCGATTCATCCGAGGTAGAACTCCTTGACAGAATTTGTGATCCGAAACGCTTCGTCCTGGGAAAGCCCGGCCCATAGCGGAAGGCGGACCAACCGATCGGCCAAGGCCTCGGTATGGGGAAGCTGCCCTTCACGTCCTCCGTACCTTCGCCCCAGTGGGGAAAGGTGAAGCGGCACGTAATGGAAGGGAGCGGTGATGTCCCGTCCCTTCAAGAAGGCAATGAGGCGAGTCCGCTCGTCCAAATCCGCACAACGAAGCCAGAACATGTGACCGTTGGACTCGTCAAAAAGCGATTTTTGGGGCAGGAAGATTTTGCCCTGAACGTGCAGATCCGCCAGCTCGTCGTGGTACGAATTCCAAATTCGGCGACGGTGGGAGGTGATCAACTCCAAATCTTCCAATTGGGCGACCAGCAAGGCGGCCAGTAGGTCGGAGGGCAAGAAGGACGAACCCGCGTCGACCCAGGTGTACTTGTCGACCATGCCGCGCAAAAATTGACTGCGGTTGGTTCCCTTTTCTCGCAGCACCAAGGCACGCTCCACAAAAGCCGGGTCGTTGATCAACAACGCGCCACCTTCTCCACAAGTGATGTTTTTCGTGTCATGGAACGAATAGGTGCCAAACGTTCCCTCGGTTCCCAAAACCTTCCCGTTTCGGGTGGAACCCACCGCCTGCGCGGCGTCCTCCACCACATGGAACCCGCGCGCGCTGGCCAAAGCGAGAATTGGGTCGAGGTCGCATCCAAGGCCGGCGTAATGGACGGGAACCACCACCCGAGTCCGATCGGTGACCAAGGAGGCCACCTGGGTCGGATCCATGTTCATGGTTTGGGGATTGATATCGACGAAGACCGGAGTGGCTCCCCTCAAACAGAAGGGATTGGCGGTCGAAACAAAGGTGAACGAGGGAAGAATCACCTCGTCACCTGGACCCACTTCCAACAAGAGCGCGGCCAATTCGAGGGCCGAGGTACATGAAGTGGTTAAAAGCGCAGCCGGTGCCCCCGTGAGCTTTTCCAGCATTTCTCGAGCTGTCCGGGTAAATGGCCCATCCCCGCAAAGCTTTCCTGAGGCCAGACTTTGGACAACCAGTTCTTCCTCTCGAGTCGACTGCCAGGGTCGATTGAAAGGGATGATGGATGATTTCTCGAGAATCTTCACCGACACTCCTCGGAACAAATTTGGGGGAGGGAAGATCCGGTGCAGCCCTTCCCACCGTCGGAGCGAACCAGAAACGCAAACCATTGCTGACGCCCCACAACTTCTTGTGGTGATGCAAGGTAATTTCTCGTGGGTTCGACGGGGATGACCAACCTCCCAACTCCTCCCTTAACGCTTTCGCCAAGCGTGGGTGAAGTTGGTATCGGCTCGATTCACTTTCCCGTCTTCGGGAATGAATCCTTGGAGTTCAACCAGCAAGGTATCCCCGGAAAACTGGTATTCGAATTCGACATTGTCCTCCGCCGTCATCCCATTGGTCACTCCCATTCGTCCGTTGTACCCATAGAACTTCACGGAATTGATCGCGGTTGAATTGGGAACAATCGATTTGTGAGTCGTTCCACTAGGCCTGTCGGTCCATGCGCCGGA
>CAIKAA010000229.1 GCA_903825275.1 uncultured Fibrobacterota bacterium
CCGATCTTACCTGGAATCGGGGTTTCGAGCCTTTGGACAGAATATGTCGCTTTTGGCCGCGACCCCGGCCCTGACCTCGTTTGATCCGGTCAAGGCCAATGGGATGCTCAAAAGCTACGTGGTGGGAAATGTCTTCGTCTCGGGCGAAGACGTTGTCCTCTACGACGGCAAGAATCGGCGCGTGGCCGACAACTGCATGTTGGGCTCGGTCGACGACACCTCGCATTTCGCCTACACCAGCAGCGTGGATGGTGTTCGTCCGTTCGCCGGCCCCATCCTTTGGAAGGGCGATTCCCCCGCCAAGATGTTCGCGGTTTCGGTGCAGGACGTCGCAACGGTCTCGGGAAACTTGAAGGCGGATTTTTCCTTCCGGCGGTTTTTCGCCTTCTTGAAGGATTACAAGATCGGCGCCAAGGGCTTTGTGGTCTTGGTCGACGACAAAGGGCAAATCCTCTACCACCCCAATGCCAAAATCCTCCACGATCGATTGAACCTGGAAAAGCTTGGGATCAAAGGGGTTCAGCCGACGATGTGGAAAATCGACGCCCCGACAGAATTCGTCTTGGAAGACGGCAATCGCTACATGGCGAATTTCGCCTGGGTCAACGACTACAAGGTCGGGGTCATCTCGCTCCACCCCAAGGCAGAAATTGACGCCTTCGTGGCCGAGACCCGCTTGGGCGTCATGATCCTGATGAGCTTGGTGCTGATGGCGACCTTGATCGTGTCGGCAATTTTGGGCCTGCGGATGGTCCACCCCTTGAATGTCCTTGCCGAAAAGATGCAAGCCGTGAAGGATGGCGACCTGTCGGTGGAATCGGGCATCGTTCGCCCCGATGAAATCGGCGTGTTGGCCGAAGTGTTCGATTTGATGCGCGAGCGGATTCGGCTTTACACCGAACACCTCCAGGATTTGGTCGACGAGAAGATGAAGCAAGTCCGCGACATCTTGGAAAACATCGACCAAGGTCTGTTTACGGTGAACTTGGACGGCACGATCAACGCCGAGCACTCCAAAAAATCGACCAATATCCTGCAAATCAAGGAAGTCGCCGGGGCCGGAGTCCAAAACGTTCTGCGGCTCTCGGATAGCGAGTTGGAGGATTGGCAGAATTGGGTCGCCTTGGTCCAGCAGAAACACGCCACCTTGCGCTGGGAAAAGCTCGCCAAGGTCGCGCCCGTGCGGGAGCTCCAGCTGGGAACTGCCGAAGACCGGCGCTATGTGTCGGTCGGCTACCAAAAGGTCCTTGATCGCCAGGACAATGTCTCGCGGATCATGGTTTTGGCCCAAGACATCACCGAAAGCAAACGGGTCGAAAAGATCGTGGCCGAGGAGAGAGCCCGCCACGAAAACGAAGTGAAGACCATTTTGGGCCTGGTCAACACCTTGCCCGAAGTGTTGCAAGATTATTTCGAAGATTTGGAACGCCGGATGCGGGATTTGCAAACAGCCTGCGAAACGTTGCTGAGCGAGTCCAAGCGGGCTCGGGCGGATTACCCCGAAGGGACCCCCCTGCAGATCGACCAACTGGTGGTGGCGGCGATCTTCCGCGACTTGCACACCATCAAGGGGAATTCTGGCACCTACGGCTTCGAGAAACTGACCAAGATCGCCCACCAAGCCGAAGAACTTCTGGAGGCTCTCAAGCCACCCATCGAAGTGCGCTCCGACGCCACGCTCAAGGCCTTGGTGGAAAAGCTCACCCAGATGGAAGAAGCCTACAACGAAATCCGCACCACCTCCAAGCGCTTGTCGGGTGGGGACGGGGTCGTGTTGCGCTTGCCGGAACTCAAGGTGGAACGGGTTCGGAGAATGGCCGCTCGTTTGGCCCAAGACCCCAAGCACCTCGACGAAAAGACCTTGACCGATCTTTTGGACGCATGCCGCACGGTGCGCGATGTCCCCTTGACCAAGCTGGTCGAAAAGTACGAGACCGTCATCCGCCGTTTGTCGGATCGCCTCGGGAAACAAGTGCGCGTCCAGGTCGAACCAGCCGACATGCAGGTCGACCCCCATTTCCTGGGCCAGTTCGACGAAGCTTTGGTCCACATGATTCGCAACTCCATGGACCACGCTTTCGAAATGCCCGAAGAGCGCGAAACCGTGGGCAAGGACCCCGTAGGAACCCTCACGATGACCGTGAAACAGCTCGACCACCAGATCGAGTTGACCCTTGCCGACGACGGACGCGGGATCAACGGCGATCGTTTGGTGGAAAAAGCCGTCGCCGATGGATCGCTTTCCGCCCAACAAGCGGCGAACATGACTTGGCAGCAAAAGATCGAACTGGTGTTCGAGTCGGGATTGTCCACGGCCGCCGAAGTCAGCGACATTTCGGGGCGCGGCGTGGGGATGGACGCGGTTCGCCAAAGCGTGATCGTCAAGGGGGGCAACATGACCTTGGATTCCGTCTTGGGCAAGGGAACGAAGATTGTTTTGACGTTGCCGCTAGCGTAACCCTGACACGGGTGGGAAATGGGTTTGAAAAGCCGTCTATTTCCCGTTTGAACTGTTTTTTTGGGCCCAACGGGCCCCTTTGTTTTTCGGAGCCTTTCGGCTCCGGGGATTCTCTGGGGATTACCCATCCCCAGACCCGGGCCCAAGGGGGATTGCACGATCCCCCTTGGGAATCCCTGCGTGCCAGGGCTTACGCCCTTGGATCCCAAATAGCGGCGGACGTAGGAGGGTTGTGGAGAACCCTCTCGTCGGCGCGCCCGCCTGCTTGCCTGCGGCAAGACGGCGGGGATGTGGGCGGGTTCGTTTAGGGGAACGCGGGGCTGATTCTGTCGCTGAGGGTAGCTAGGTTTAAGCTACGGTGCGGTATAAACTCCTCCTGATTATGATGGGTGCTTTCGGTGCCCCTGGCTGGTCTCTGCCTGCGGACTCGTTGTTTTTCTTTCCGGGGATCGACAGCTCTATGGCGAGCGTCTCGGCTTCCCGAGAATTGGGCCGGACCCTGGTGCGGCATCGATTGGTTTGGCTGACGCCTCTCGACAACGGCCGGGTTCGACTTTTGGACACCTCGGTCACCCGGCAAGCAGGAAGCCCTGCAATCTGGAGCGGCGAGACGTTCCTCCAGTTGGGTTGGGCCCAGCGAACAGATTCTGGCTGGGCGGCTTCCTGGCGTTTGTGGAATCGCACCGATGGTCTGGGGGCACCCGACGAAGCCCTAGCGGAAAACGCCTGGCGACAAGTGGCCTTGCTGCGAGGTGCCCTGGGTGATTCCTCGCTTTCGGGGGCAGTCTCGGTGGGTGGACTTTTGGAACGGGTCGATCCGGGGAGTGCAAGCCTTGGGATTCGCCCCAACGACCTCCCGCGTCGCGATCTTGCGGGGGCCGGGGTTTGGGCAGCCGAAGGTTCGTGGTCGGGCTTGCGCGAAGCTCCTTCTTCCGTCTCGGGCCAATGGAGCGACTTGTTGGGTGCCAGCGATCTTCGCCTAGGGCGCACCCTGTTGAAAGGATCTCTACTGGCGTCTCTCTCGGGGAACGGCACCGATACGTTGATCCTTGAGGCCAGCCACGACTCCTCGCGAACCCGCTCCAACTACCTGCTTGCGGATCGCGCCGACGTGACCCGCAGCGCGCGGGCCAGCTGGACTCTTCCCATCGCTCGCCAAAAATGGATGGGGTCGCTCGGGTGGGGCCAATCCCGCTTTCAGGATTTTGCAAATCGCAATCCCGATCTCACCAAGGACGGGATCGATTGGAGCGTCGGGGTCGCTGGCGACTTCCCCATGGGCTTCACCCACAAGCAAATCTTTTCTCGCAACGACGAAGACAGAAATTGGCAAGATCGCCCGACAGGCGACTCTCTCCAGGACATTTTGCGCCAAGACCAAAATCGGCGCGACGGCGACAAAACCGGGGAATTTTCATTGGCCGACTCGTTGAGTTGGAATACCGACTCCTGGAGCGGAGGGGGGATCGACCTCGGACTGTTCCAATCCTTGCGATCCATTCGGCATCCCTTGAACGACCAGCCATCCGCCGCCGATCGACCCGACGAAGATCTTTCCAAACGACAATTCATGATCGATTTGCGTTGGAATCGTCTGTCGCAAAAAGGCAAGCCCTTCTTCACCTGGACGACACTTTTCCAAGAGGACGTCTACCTCCGCGCGGTCCGTTCCTTCGGCTCGTGGACTCGACAGGAAAACCGATTGGATTTGCGGCTAGGCCTTCCG
Source organism: uncultured Fibrobacterota bacterium (assembly GCA_903825275.1). Taxonomy (GTDB): domain Bacteria; phylum Fibrobacterota; class Fibrobacteria; order UBA5070; family UBA5070; genus UBA5070. The sequence goes on from CAIKAA010000229.1 coordinate 4,185, forward strand.
GAGTTGGAATGGGTCCATCCCGAATTCGAAGGGACAGCTCGCGAACAGCGCGATGCCTGGCAATTCCAGCCCGACAATCGCCAGGGAATTTTGGAATACGGCTTGGTGGCGGGTGGATCCATCGGCCCCGGGGAAACACCGTGGATTTCTGCACACTGGATTCGTCGGATCTCGAAATCCGGCGCCGTCCTGGGCGATGCATTCGCCCCCGATCGGCTCCAGGACGTTTGGAACCCCGACTGCCGGCTCTACTGGCGCTGGAGCGATCGACTGAGGTTGGAACCCTGGGCCAGTCTGTATCTGGAACGGCTTCAATCCTGGGGTCCTACGGGATGGACGAATGATGGGCGCAGCCAAAATCTCCGCCTGGGAAGTGATTTGGTCGGGGAGGAATCTTTTGGAAGCCTTTTCCTCTCCGTTGCCCATCTTTGGGAGGATTCCAAGGTCGATTCCTGGATTGGATCTCTTTCGGCGAGGATGTCATGGTAAGGCAAGGTCTTTTGGCATTCTTGGCCTTCTTGGCCTTGGAATCCTGCGATCCTTTCGCCGTGGGCACCCCCGAGACTCCGACGAATACGCGAGTCGTGCCGGATGCGGTCAACGACCTCGATGTCCTTCGCAATTGGGGACAGGCCATTTCAGATCGGGATTCGTTTTGGGTGGACTTCCTCACCAGCGAGAATTTTTTGTTGGAGGGAGTTTCAAATGAAGAGCTTTCCAGCCAAACCTTTCGCAATTGCATCAAAGGCAAATTGTTCAAAGAGGTGTCATCATCTCTCTCGTGGAATCCCACCACTTCCTGGCAACAGGTTTGGAGCCGCAATGATTCGACGACGGCGGAGTTCGTTTATTCCCTCACGGGAGACACCGGCCAAAAGATCCTTTCTGGCAGCGCGAGATGGATTGTTTCCAAACGGGGGTTTACGGGATGGAAGCTGGTGAAATGGGAAGAAACGAGTTCCTCCAGGCAGGGAATCACCGCCTATTGCCAAGGAAAAGGAATGTGACCGCTCTCGCCCACCGCGTGTCGGCCATTCTTTGCCTTTGGGCCTTGTCCGGCTGTTTGTTCACCGCCGACGAGATCACCCCTGCGGCCGTTTCCAATGGCGGTCCGAGCTCTCCTTCGGCCGTATTTGCTTTGCTCACGCGCGCCTACGAAAATCGATCCGTCACGACACTCGGTCAAATATTGTCTAGTGATTACTTGTTCCAGGCCGACGCGGCCTCCCTCATCAATCCGGCCGAAAACACTTGGGGCAAAGACGTGGAACTCGACCGCCACCGCCGAATGTTCCAGGCGATCCAAAATGTGACCTGTTCCGTGATGTGGGATAGCCTGTCCCCCAAACCCGAATCGGCCCCTCGCGAAACCACCTGGACCGTCTACAGCCTGGAAATGACCATGGACTACGACGGCCAGTCCTACGACGTGCGCGGCCAAGCCGATTTCCGCCTGCGCGCCGAACCGCAAACGGATGGATCAAACCGGTACCAAATCGTCAAATGGACCGATCGGAACCAATGATGGTGTCCCGTGGTTGCGGTCAATCCAACCGTAGGGATCGGGCATGCCCGATCCCTACGACAACCACAACCACGGGCCCGATCCCTACAACGGCGACAACGGTCCCTGGTAATACGCCGTTTCGAAACGGCGCGATCGCAGGACATCCAGGAACGATCCGGTCTTGGTGGTTTTTTCGATCCGGAAAAAAATGCCGGTAGCAAGGGTGGGGAACCATTTGGCCAGCCGCACAGCCAGGGCTCGTGGGAACGGATAGAAACCGCTTCCGCCAAATCCTGTCACCTGAAAAAAGCCATCGGCTTCGGCAAAAGCCTTCATGCCAGGCTGGGTGAAGCCCCGAACATGGGGTCCCAAAACCTTCATTCCTGACGGCTGCATTCCGACCAACAGCATCAGGCGATCGTGCCAAGCGGCCAAGTTGGGAACACCCACCAGAAAGAGCCCGCCTGGACGCAGCACGCGGTTCACTTCCGAAAAGATCCAGAACAGATCCTTGGTGTGTTCCAACACTTGGTTCATCAGCACCACGTCCAAGGTGCTGTCGTCATAAGGAAGGCAGTCCCGCTCCACGTCGCCGTCGTGCGCCAAAATCCCCACCTTCGCACAATCCTCGCGGTAGGGGGCATAACCTTCCAACCCGTAGAGCACCGCCTTGCCGCCCAAGGTTTCGCGAATCGCCACCAAGTCGTTGCCATAACCGCACCCAATGTCCAGGATGCGGATGGGCCGTTCCCCGGTGGCGAGCCCTGCCGCCCAGTCGCGCAACAGGTGCCGTCCGTAGACCAAGTCCTCGGTCCCGGCCTTGAGGGCGATCGCCTTGCGGTACACATATTCTTTCCACGACATGGCCTAGACCTTCAACTCGACATCGGTCTCGGCCAGCGCCTCGATTTCTGCCGCCAAGATCGGTTCGACTTCTTCGAGCAAGAAGCGGCTGGTCAGCTCCGGCGCCCGCCCGATGTACAGCTTGGGCTCCATCACCTTTTGCAAATCTTCCAACGTCACGCCAAACGCGGCATCGTTGGCGATTCGTTCCAACAAGTCGTTGGAAAGCCCTTCTTCCTTCACACGCCGCCCCGCTTCCAAGCTGTGGACGCGGATGCGCTCGTGCAATTCCTGACGGTCGCCGCCGCGCTTCACGGCCGCCATCAAGATGTTCTCGGTGGCCATGAAGGGAAGCTCGGCCATCAAGCGCGCGGTGATCATGCGCGGGTAGACGACCATGCCCTTGGAAATGTTCGAGGCCAAAACCAGCGAGGCGTCGATCGACAAGAAGGCCGTCGAGATCGCGATCCGCCGCGCCGCGCTGTCGTCGAGCGTGCGCTCGAACCACTGGGTGGCGGCGGTCTGGTCCACGATCTGCTGCTGGGCCATCGCCACCCGGCAAAGTCCGTTCAATCGCTCGGAGCGCATGGGGTTGCGCTTGTAGGCCATCGCGCTGGAACCGATCTGGTTTTTTTCGAACGGTTCTTCCACTTCCTTCAAATGCTGCAACAACCGCACGTCGTTGGCAAATTTTGACAAGCTCACCGCGATGGTCCCCAGCACATGCAGCACCTGGCTGTCGATGCGGCGGGTGTAGGTCTGTCCCGTGATCGTCAACAGGTTCGAGAAATTGGCCCGGTCGGCCACCATCCGGTCCAACCGATCGATTTTTTCCTGATCGCCGTTGAACAATTCCATAAAGCTCGCCTGGGTCCCCGTGGTGCCCTTCACGCCGCGAAACGGCAGCCATTCGATCAGACGCACCACCTCGTGGTAGTCCATGACCAAATCCTGGATCCAGGCGGCGGCTCGCTTGCCCACTGTGGTCGGCTGGGCGGGCTGGAAGTGCGTGAACCCAAGGGTGGGTAACTCTTTCCAGTCGCGGGCAAATTTTGACAAGGCCGAAATCGTTTGAACCAGGCGACGACGCACGATCTTCAAGGCTTCGCGCATCTGGATCAGGTCGGTGTTGCATCCCACGAACTGGCTGGTGGCCCCCAGGTGGATGATCCCCCGGGCGTTGGGCGCGATGTCGCCCCAGGCGTGGACATGGGCCATCACGTCGTGGCGCAGTTTCTTCTCGTAGGCGGCGGCAACGTCCAAATCCAAGTTCAAGGCCGTGTCCTTCAACTCCTGGATCTGGGTCGGGGTGATGGGAAGA
>CAIKAA010000230.1 GCA_903825275.1 uncultured Fibrobacterota bacterium
CCCAACGGCTTGCATCCCAAACACCTTCTCCACCCCCACCCCCAGCTCGCGGCTGCGCGCTACAGTCGCGTGACGCGCGACGATGCCGGTGCTGGTTTTGGTCTCGACTTGGAAGGTGTCATAAATGGTCGTCGAACCATCGGTGGCACTCACCACCAGTTGGGTGATGCCCACTCCGCCGACTCCCGAAAGATCCAGTTGGTTTCCCGTCACGCTGGCCTGGGTGCCCGTGCCCGTGGCGGTGACGCTGTAGGTCAGCGGCCCTTCAAAATCGGCAAAGACGGTGTCCAAGCCAAGATGGATCGGCGCAAACCCGGCTAGGTACGACTGATCGGGAAGGCTCGACACCACGAACGGCGGGTTGTTGACCAACAGAGGGTGGGCAAGAAATCCGCTTTGAAGCTGCACCGAGTTTCCAGACATCACCGGAGTCTCAAACCCCTGACCGACGATCCCCATTTGGGTGGGGGTGGCGAAAAAGCTGCCGCCCGCCTGTTGCCAATCAAGATTGGCGGAAAAGGCAAGGGTGGAGAGTAATGACAGAAATGCCGGAACTCGGACAGTTTTTGTCGAGATGGAAAATTTGAAACAACGCATATCAGTTGGCGATGCAACGAACAGAGTTCATGTAGGACTTGTAGGACAATGGCCAGGTCGGGGAAGGAGTGCCGAAGGTAGGGGAAGTTCCCCCGTCGAAATACAGCTGGCTAGCTTGATTGTTGGCAGTTTCGGTGGAGGTCCAAAAGTAAGCGTAAGGGGTTCCCAAATTCACCACAGAGCCATCGAGCAAAAGGGTCTTTTGTCCACCTGGTAGGGCACGGAAACCCACGCTGTCGTTGCCGTTAAAGGCCGTCAAGATCCACCCTTTCTTGGATTTCAGATACGTCCCGGCGAATCCCGGTCCCACAACGGATTCTGCAGTTTGTTGCAAAGTCTGCCATTCCGGCTTCGAGGGCAAATGCCATCCTGAGGGGCAAATCCCCTGGACCGGCAGGGAGGCACCGAGAAGGTTGATCGTGAAACTGGCAGCAACTCCCATGGCGGTTGTCCAATCATAGACTCGCCCGTACTTTGCACACGAATCCAACGAACTCGGCCAGCAGATGCCTACGCTATTGGAGGACCCTGCATAGTTCAAGTTTTGCGCCATCCAGGTTTGCGCTCCGATCACCACTGTGCGATAAACCTGTCCATCGCGCGCGTCCACAAGGGTTCCGAAATTGATGTTCGGATTCCATGCTACCGAGGAATTGAGCATCGACATGATGGAAGCGATCGAATTTCCCTGATTGGCGACCAATGCGTTCAGCTTTTGGATCGAATCGCGGGCGACTTGGATCGTCGCGGTATGGCTGGCTAAGGCTGACCGAAGACTCGAGACCGAATCCTTCATCCCCACCGCGACTTTCGCGCTATCCGCCACGTGCGAAGACCGAGCACTATCCGAAAAATGACTGACTCGGGCGCTGTCGGACAGGTGAGCGGCGCGTGCGCTATCCGCCTTGCCAGCGCGGGAGGCCCACGGATTGACCGCCATTTTCAAGCGTGGCACCAGCTCCCCTCCGTTTCCAAACGTGACCCCAAGGTAAAGCGAGGCATTGGAAAAGAGAGTATCGGGAATGGCAAGCGCAGCACCAAGTTGGACCGAGAAGAGCCCCTTCTTGGTGGTCACCAATTGCTGTTCGCTCCAACGATTGGTGATCGTGGCGGCATTGTCATACAGCGAGAACGTGACGGTATAACTGCTATCGCTCAGCGGTTTTCCTTTGGCGTCAGTGGCCAACCCTTGGTAGGGCATGGTTGCTGCGTGCAAGGCCACCGTGGCCAAAAAGACGCTCGCGCACCAGGGAAGGATCTTTTTCATGACATCGTTCATTTCGCAAAAGGGAGTGGGAAGCATTGATGAAAAGGAATGGAAAATCCAAAAACCACCCCGTCAAGGGGGGACGGCAGAAAGAGGTATTCTGACCATTCCACAAAAACGAAAAGACTGCGCCGGAGTTTCCATTGGTTTGGTATCTCAATGAGCCAATGCAATCGAAAGGCAGCCCTACGAAGAAAGCATTTGCTTTTTACGGGGCTCCCAAGCAAGGCTGCGCCACTGTGTCCCAAGGATCATGCGAGGGTTTTAACCCGAGCTGCGGAGGGCCAGCATTCCTGAATGCAAAATTCGGCTCAATCCGGCCAGGCGATTCGGCTGAAAGCGGCCACCCGATTCGGCTCAATCCGGCCACCCTGAATTCG
>CAIKAA010000231.1 GCA_903825275.1 uncultured Fibrobacterota bacterium
CAATCGGGGAAGTCTACGCTGGCCAAGGTCACCTTTCCCCATCTGCCTTGGATTTCCCTCGAAGACCTCGATGTCCGCCAATCGGCATTGCAAGATCCGCGTGGCTTTTTGGGGCAGTTCCCCTACGGGGCCATTTTGGAGGAAATCCAGAACGCCCCCGAGTTGCTCTCCTATTTGCAGACCATTTTGGACAACTCCCCCGAACGAGGACGGTTCATCCTAACCGGCAGCCACCAACCAAGACTGCGCGAATCGGTTTCGCAATCCTTGGCCGGACGGGTGGCCACGCTGGAACTCTTGCCCCTTTCCATCCAAGAACTGGCTTTGCCAATTTTTGACGCCAAGACCGTTTGGAAGCTTTGCCAACAAGGGTTTTATCCACGCCTGCATGTCGAAGATCTGGACGCCCCGCGGTTTTACAAATCCTATCACGCCACCTATGTCGAACGAGATGTTCGCGTGTTGGTCCAACTCAAGGATTCGAAACGCTTCGACCTCTTCCTCAGGCTTTTGGCCGGGCGCATTGGGCAAATCGTGGATTATCAGGCGCTTGCCAACGACGTGGGGGTTTCGGCGGTCACCATCAAGGATTGGATCGGGGTGTTGAAGGCTTCGTACTTGGTGATCGAGCTGGCACCATGGTTTTCCAACACCCGCAAACGGCTGGTCAAATCCTCCAAGATCTTCTTCACCGATACTGGTCTCGCGTGCCACCTGTTGGGCATCCGCGACCCCGATCAGCTCTGGCGCGATCCTCTGCGCGGACCCCTGTTCGAAAATCTGGTGGTGGCAGATTACGTCAAATATTGTCTCAATCGCGGACGGACTCCCGACCTCCATTTCTACCGCGACTCCAACGGAATCGAAGTGGATCTGCTTTGCTTGGAGGATCGCACGATCCATCCCATCGAGATCAAATCCGCCTCCACCTTCCACCCCGATTTCACCAAGAGCCTAAAATCATTCCGAAAGCAGTTCATCTCACCATCCGGACAGATTTTGGCATCCGACATTGTGCTGGCAAACCTGGAGCGAGACGTTCCTTTTGACGGCGGAATCGCTACGGACCTTGTGCGGCGCAACGGCGACTGGTCTTCGATCTTGAAGTTGGGCGCCGGCTTAGAAGCGGCTCGAGGTCGATTGCCCGTCGGCTAGGGCGAAGCCTTCGTGTGGATTTTGAAATGCAGGCTATCCAGGATTTTATCGGTACGCAACGAGCTCGATTGTAGGATGAATCGGCGTTCTTCGTTCGGCTTGAGGCTTTCGATCGTCGCGTTGACCTCACCCGAATAGGTGTCTCCGTGGAAGATTTCTGATCCCAAGATCACTTTGCTCCAACGGGTCGTGGAGCGGTTCTGGATCTTTCCGGTGATGCACAAAAATTCAGAGGCGGGAATCGGCGAAACATTCAAGATCACCAAGGTCGACGGATTCTGGACCGGTTCGGAATCCTGGATCGCCTTTGACTGGTCATCGGCCTTGGCCTTGGCGTAGAACCCAACAAGCCCCCCCACCAACACCAAGGTGAGAACCGCGATGATTCCCACATCTCGCTTCCCGTACAACAGCCCTTTCCCTGCCGATTCAACTCGATGCAACACCGAGAACCCCGTGAGGAACAAGGCCGAACTGCAGAAGAGCCCTTTGGCGAAGAAGTAGGAGCCGAAGCCTCCTGAAACAATGCCCGCTAGATGGGGCTCCTCTTTGTCGGTCATAGAGGCCCAAGTGCAAAGCGCAAGGATCGTGAGCGCAATCGCGGGATTGATCCATCTCAGGTAGACTTTCATCAGGAAATCCTTTGAATGGAGAGGTTCTCCTAAGGTCGCCCCTCGGTGAGTTGGTTCGCTGGTAAAATCCGTTGAATCCCTGATTTTCCGTTGATTTCCCGTTTCCTGAGGCCCCCACTCTAGCTAGATTCGGAGCCATTCCTCCTAGATGTTGCTCTATCGCATACATGATTGTATACCCACCTCATGAACAGCCAAGTGAATGTCCGTGAGTTGCGCACCCAATCCGCTGCCGTTTGGGAAGCGTTGGAAGACGCGGGCACCCTGGTGGTGACGCACAATGGCTCACCGCTGGCGGCGCTGGTCAGCCTCGATCCCGAGCATGTGGAAGAAGACCTGGCCGCCATCCGCCGCGCACGCTCCCAACGCGCCCTGCAGATCCTGCAATCCAGCCGCAAAACGTTCCCCCCTTCCGAGATCGAAACCGAAATCCAAGCGGTTCGCAAAGCGCGCAAGTGACGCTCCTGGTCCTGGATACGAAGGGGCTCGTTTCGGGAGTTCTTACCCCACACGGCCCTTGTGCCTCGCTGATGGCCGCCATTCTCACCGGATCCGCAACCTTGGTTCTGGATGCCCGCATTTTTGACGAATACCGCGAGGTATTGGCGCGACCCAAATTTGGTTTCTCTAAGGGTGCCGTGAAAAGCCTTTTGCAGGGCCTCCACGCATTTTCGGAATGGGTCACGCCCATTCCACTTCCCCCGGACCTTTTGCCCGATCCCGACGACCTGGCATTTCTGGAACTCGCCCTTTCTGCCGAGGCGATTTTGGTGACCGGAAATTTACGGCATTTCCCCACAAGTGCTTGTCGCGGGGCGACGGTGCTGGATCCGATGGCGGCCTTGATCCGGGTGACGGCTCCGACCAAGGACTAGCGGAACCTTTCCTCGGAAACTACACCGACCACTTGTTGTTTAAGGTCATTCCCACGCATTTTTGGCCTTGGTTGAGTAGGTCACTAAAATCTGGGAATCTTGTTGCCACGCTGGCGCACCTCTCTGATCGGACATGGTCGGCAGGAAAATCCTTCTTGCCAATTCCTGTCAAGCAGGGAGATTTGATCCGTATCCAATCCCAAATGGGCCGCGAGGTCTTGATCGCACCGCCGCAGTAAGGGAAAAAGCCCCGCTCCTGCCTAGAGCACCGGCTTGATCTAGCCTAAATTCTGAACCTCGCTCTAGAGCTTGGCGTAAAAATCCAGCTTCGAGGATTCGTCTTCGTCGGGGACCAACCATCCGCCTTTTTCCTCCTGTCCAAAGTCGTTGTTCCCGACCGTTCCTTTGGACAGGTAGACCTTGAACAGGGCGTAAATGCTGATGATCGGAATGAAATTCATCAGAACCATCGACCCCGATTCGTTCAGGTCGTGCCAACGCTTGACCAACATCACGATGTGGGAATAGGCCACGACCAAGCCGGTGATCACCATCACGATCACCCCCAGAGTTTGGGAAATCGAAATCGACACCATCATCACCAACCACCAGGTCAGTCCTACCACG
>CAIKAA010000232.1 GCA_903825275.1 uncultured Fibrobacterota bacterium
CACCAGTGCTCAGTACCACGGCACCTATGTAAATTTTGTCACTCCGGTAAAGGGGACTGTATCCTATTGGAGCCAGGCCCAATACCAGGCACAGGAGCGAAACTTCCCGTTCCAGAATTGGACGCTTTCGGGGCCGACAGCCAACATTCCCACCAAGCAGAACACCGTTTTGGGCAAGCTGTTTGGGATTGCTGCCCAGGCTTACCCAGCCATTGGCGTGGCGGTGGGGGATACCATTCCCATCACCGACCAGCCCAATCAGCAAAGCTGGACCTCCTTGGATTCGGCGGCCGTTCTCGCCTTCAACGACACTCTGGGAGTGGTCTTGACTGCACGCGGAACGAATAACATCGCCGCCCAAACCAATTGGTTCATCAAGTCGGTGCCGTTCCAATCCTTGGATCCGGCCAATCCAAAATTCCTCGAGCCGGTTTGGACCGACTACGGTGTTGATTCCGTTATTTTGGATCACGGTCGCTGGGGAGTCGATCCCGATGGCTCCATCGTCGATGTCGGCGCCAAGTCCAAATCGAGAGGCACGGCTCCTTCTATCAATTTGATCGACGGAACCCAGGCCAAATATGATTCCACTTCCCAGACAATCCGCTTCTCCTATAACCTTCAGGAATTGGGTGGCAATTTCACCAATTATCAGTACTTCCTTTTCAATTATTCCAGCGATGTATCCGATGATGATATCCAACCACCGGACTACAATCCAGTCCCGGTAGCCGTCTCATCGATCATCAGCGGGAATCCAAAGGTGGGGAGCAATTCCTTCGAAGCCAAACTTCCCGTCAAACCCAAAGCGAATTCTCGTTACGAAATCCTGATTGTGGCCAAAACTTCATCGGGAGAAACCGTTTATTCAAACACGGGAATCTGGCTCTACAAGAACACAGGCTTTGACATGAACGTCCAGTTCTTCGACCCGGTGACCATGCAGGAGATTTCCACCACTCGGGTTGGACAGAAAGTGATCATGCGCCTGCGTCCGGTGGTTTCGCGAGACCCCACCGTCAAGCGTCCGGATGTGATCAAGTACTTCTGCCGCGACACCACTAGAGCGGTGTCGACCTACATCATGATGGCCACCTGGCCCGCGGCCATCACGAAAGCCGAAGACAGCGCCACCAAAATTTGCGTCGGGGCGCACAAGGGCATTTTCCGCGACACATCGTTCATCGACTCGACGATCAGCGGACCGATGTCTACCAATATTTACGCGGGGACTCTCCAGATCGTCCAGATTCGTGCGACCGGATTGCACGACGGGGCCAACCCTCTTGTCGTGGATCCCACCGACATCTTCCGCAGGAACATGGTTGGGCAGCAAGACTTCCCGGTGGTGTTCACCACGGCAGGGGCTCAAATCGTGGGCGCCAACGGCAAGGACACGGCGGGAATTGGCGGGATCAAGGCCTCGTTCTCGGGCGATGGCAAGATCCTCGTGCGTCCGGGCTACCCCTACATCGCGCAGTTCCAGGATCCGCCATCGGTCACCCTTTCGGCAACCGGCGGGACCATGCCCAAAGAAGCTCGCTACACGGTCAAGGTCACCGTCTTCGATAGCCTTGGAAACCAGGTCGATACAGCCAGCAACATCAACCTGGAACTGACTTCGCCGATTCCCGGCAGTCTAAGTGGAATGTCCGTCATGGGAGGCGATCCAACCGCCAAGTCGATGGTCCTGCACTTGGATTCGGCCAACGGCACGTTCCTGGCGCGGACGCGAGATCCTATCGGGACGGTCTTCTTCCTCAAATCGGCGATTGTGGCGCGCGATTCGGCACGGGTCACGGTGATCCCTCCCCAAGCCACCCTAAAATGGACCTATGCGGCGGGCGATAGCATCTTCCGTTACATTGGCCAGACGGCGAAGATCAACCTGACGGTGCTGGACGGAAACAGCCTTCCTTGGACCAGCCCCTCGGCGCCTCAGATGCAAGTCCTCATCACTCCGGGAACGGGGCTCAAGATTGCCACTGCGGCCAATCCTAGTGTCTTCATCGACACGATCTGGATCGATCGCACCACGGCTAGCGTGGATTTGATCCTTTCTGCCGACAATCCCGTAAAGGATGCCTCACTGGAAGGCGCGAGCTACGAAAACCTTCCCGATCCGGCCATTTTCAAACCAATCAACTTTGCCAAGCCTCCGGTCCCACCGGCGCCCACGCTCAAGTCTGCGGTCTTCTTGGATGGAAATTGCGATGGCGTAGCCGATTCCGTTTTGATCACCTTCGATCCAAGCACTGCAGTGCCTGTGTTGAAGCCTGCCGAGGTGCGGATCAACAAAATCACCTTCACCTTGCCAGGTGGCGGCTCGGTTTTGCTCGACTCGGTCCAGCTCCATGTATTGACCGGCGGAACTGCGGTGGGGATTTCACTGCCCCCTTCGGCCCAGTCTCAATTCGCGGCCTATTCACCCTCTGCTCAAGTCGAGTTGAAGGCTGCCTTGGTGAACAATCTGGCCGCTGACTCCATCATCACCATGACGCCCTCTTTGGCCGTCACCGATGGAATTGGCCCACGTCCCGACAGTGCGGTGTTGGTGGAGAATCCAAGTCCCACAACGATTGCCGATACCTTGACCGTGTTGTTCAGCGAACCCGTGAAATACACGGGCAACGCGTGGCCGTTCCGGGTCTTCACGCCCGGCATGACGGAAATTCCGACTCCCGAAATCAAGGTGATCAGCGGGATCCCCGGAGTCGCCCCCAACTCGATCAAATTCACCCTTTCGGGGAACACCCTGGGGCATCTGACCGACAAATCCATTCTGGCCATCGGCCCTGGCTTGGGCTTGACGGACGCGGTGGGCAACGACACTCGCTTCGCCAAATGCAACACCGACACCGCCTTGGTGGTCGTGCAAGCGATTCCGGTTCAGGTCACTTCGGCGGCGATCTTGGACAAGAATGGCGATGGCAAACCCGATTTCATACGGGTCGTCTTCCGTCGTGATTTCCGCAAGCTTTCGGAATATCCCGACAACTTGGCGGTTTCGGGCTGGGGATCGGTACCCGCTGTGAACCTGAAGCTCACGGCGGCCGATTCGGTTGCTCCCGCGACCTACGAATTGGCGTTGCCAACCACCTTCCCGGTGGGAGCCACAACGGGCTCGTCTCCCAATGGCAGCGGGTCCTTGGACATCTCTCGCGGAGTCGTCAGTACTTTGAATCCGTTGGAACACAAGGAATTGGTCGATTCGGTCCCTCCCATCGCCGTGGGAGTCGCCAAGTTGGAATACGGCACGGGTACCGACAAGATCACCGTCAACTACTCCGAACCGATGGCTTTGGCCAACGTGAATTTGGATGCCATGGGACTCAAGACAACGGCCACCGATGTCGCGCTGACCTTCACCAACCCGACCAAGGATGCCTCGGGCAAAATTTGGACATTCGATGTGGTTTCCGGCAAACTGCAGGTGGGTGACAGCATCCGTCTGCCCGTGGTCCGGTCCATGCTGAATGCTTCCAATGGAGGAATCCCTTCCAGCTTGGGGAATGCTCCCTATGTTCCGGTGGTGGGTGGCGATCGCGCGCCCGACTACGGCGTTGTGCTCGATATCAATGGCGATGGTGTGGCCGACCAAGTTCAGTTGTTCTACACCAAGGTTCCTGCCGGCAATCCCACTTTTGCCTTCACTTGGGCTGGCTCGACGGTGGGAACCGATAGCATCAAGTACGGTTCGGTTGTGGCCGGCAAGGCCCAGATCACCCTGCCCGTCTCTGGTTTTGCATTCGGGACCACGGGCCCAGGTTCGGCCACCTCCACCAGCTACGTGGGTGGAGCGGCCGTGTCGCCCCTGGCCTTCCCGCTCAAGGATGGGATTGCCCCGGTCTTGATGTCTGCCTATGTCAGCTACGGCCAAGAGGAAGGCGCCCCCGATACGCTTCGGCTCAAGTTGTCGGAAGGTTCCACAATGGTTGGGTTGGCGGCGAATATTTCCCTCCAACTCAGCAAGTCGGTTGTTTCTCCCATCTCGGCAACCGGCAAACTTTCGGGATCCGATGCCACCGAGTTTCTCCTCATCTGTGAGAGCCAGACCTGCAATCTTCCCGGCTATGGCGATTTCGTGCGTCTCGCAAAGGGCTCCGCGACCGATCTGGGCGGCGCGATGGTGGGGGATTCGTCGCGCTGGGTCCCGGTCTTTACGGGGCCCAAGCCGATCCGGTACAAGGTTGGAATCTATCCCAAATCGGTGATCGAATTTGGAAAGGACAACAACAATCCGCTTCGCGTGGTGGATCCTGTCTCCGTCTGGATTCGCAGAGAAGGCGACTACGGCACCTGGAATGCGCAGGGGTCTACCGCCTCGAAGTGGCCTTCGGGCAAAGCCGACACCAGCCTAGTGAGCCAGGGACTGGTGGGGATCAAGTTTGATTTGAACAGTTCCTTTGACGGAATATTCATTGCCTACGACAACATGGGGACTTATGTGAGCACCAATTCCCTCAAGGTGAACATTGACTCCTTGAAGACGCAAAACCTCGTGGATGCGGCGAACAAGTACTCGGTTTTTGTTGCTTTGAATGGAACTGACACCAAGGGCAAAGCGTTGGCGTCAGGAGTGTACATGATCCGTGTGATTACCTACACGGAACAGGTTGTCAATGGGGAAAAACTACGGGTGATGCAGCAGAACAAGCTGTACAACCTCGGGGTGAAGAACAAGTTCAAGTGATCGATGGGAAAACCCATCCTTCCAAACCGCTTCCCGAAGGGGGGGCGGTTTTTTCATTGCGGGGAAATGGGTTCCACACGGGTCGTCCCAATCTCCTCTTGTTCTCGCGTGCGCCAAGGGGCGTTTGCCAGGTTCGGATCGGGTCCGAAGATTGGTGTTGTTTAGATCCATCGCCCAAGACCGTTCGGACCGACTTGCGTTGCACAATGCTCCAGGGGGTTGGCCCCTTGGAACATTTGGGGGCCGCTTTGGCGATTCTGGGCGTGGAGGGATGGGTTTTGGAAGCCGATCACGAGGATCTCCCTCTGTTCGATGGGTCGTCCTTGGCTTGGGCCGAGGCGATTCGCGCCACCGGTCCGACCCTTTCGCCCAGCATGGTAGCCTGCCCGAAGACCCGCGAATGGAGCGACGCCCGTGGTTGGATTCGGGTTCAACCAGCCCAATCGTTTCATCTCAAGGTGGTTTGGACCAAGGGGGAATTGGGAGAGGAAGTTTGGGAGGGGGACGAATCGAATTTGGTCGACCTTCTCGCCGCCCGAACGTTTGTGAAAACACACGAATTTGTCCAAGCGAGAGCCGCTGGCTTGCTGTTGGGCGTCACGCCAGAGTCCGGGCGATTGCTCCGAGGATCTCTGGAACACCATCAAGAGCAATCCCTGGTGGCCGAATTGGGCGTGTCTGTGGGCGATAGGGCATGGACGGGTGGTGATCCTCGCCTAAACGGGGAGTGTGCCGCCCACAAGGCCCTGGACATCTTGGGGGACCTCTATTGGTCGATGGGAGGACTTCCCTTGGCGTCCATCGAGGCCATGGACACAGGACATGCACTTCATTGGCGAGTGGGACAGGATTTGGCCGACAGAACCGTTGCTCCGTAGCGGCAGGTACCGTCACGAAGAAGACGTCGATCTGAGGATCGGCTATCTTGGCAATTCTCTGTTCGCCAAGCCATCGCTGGGCGGATTTCGAACCACACCACACGGGCGACGCTGCCAGGCACCAAAGCCCAGATCTCTTCGAGGATGTGACGATGCCCAAGCTCCAGGATCTCCCGAAACCGACAACTCCGGATTGCGTTCTTGATCACGCAGGGATCCTTCGTGTGTTGCCGCATCGGTATCCATTCCTTTTCGTCGATCGTTTGTTGGAGCTCGAGGAGGGAAAGCGGGCGGTGGGGATCAAAAACGCCACTTTTGGAGAGCCTCATTTTGTCGGTCATTTTCCGTCTGACCCCGTGATGCCCGGTGTCCTGCAGATCGAAGCCATTGCCCAAGTCTCCTGCTTGTTGATCCTTTTGTCGTTCGATGGATTGGACGAGAAGAGACCGGCCTTCATCGGAATCGACAAGGCGCGTTTCCGGGCGGCCGTCCGGCCGGGTGACGTGCTTCGCATCGAAGTGGAGCTTGTTTCCTTTCGTCGAGGCATGGGGACCGCCCTGGGCCGCATATTGGTTGGCGACAAAGTGGCTTGCGAAGCCGAGATCCTCGCGACCATGGTGTGACGACGACCATCGACCCTAGGGCGGTGGTCGATCCAACCGCGATCCTTGGCGCTCATTGCCGTCTTGGTCCCTTTTGTGTGGTCGAGGCCGGGGCCGAATTGGGAGAGGGGTGTGTTCTGGAGCCGTTTTCTCGCGTTGGTCAAAACTCCTGGTTGGGAAAGGACGTTCGCCTAGGTCAAGGAGCCGTCGTCGGGGGGATGCCTCAGGTGCGGGACCTCGTCGAATCGGGAAATTGCAGGGTGTCGGATCGAACCCGGATCGGGGAATATGCCACGATCCATGCCTCCAAGGATCGGGATGGTTCGACGCGCCTTGGGGTCGATTGCCTGGTGATGGCTTACGCCCATGTGGGCCACGATTGTTCGATTGGTTCCCAAGCAACTCTTGCCAATGGGGTCCAATTGGCAGGCCACATCGAGATTGAACAAGGGGCCTTCCTTGGCGGGGGAACGCTCGTTCACCAATTTGTCCGGGTTGGGGAATTTGCGTTTGTCGCAGGTGGAATTCGATTGGATCTAGATCTGGCCCCCTGGTCCAGGGCCATGGGGGAGCCTCCACGATGGGCCGGAACCAATGTGGTCGGGCTGCGCCGATCGATCGAGGCCCCCTCGGTCGAGGAAGCTTCCCCATTGCTTCGCCTTCTGTTTCGCAAAGGGTTGCGCTTGGAGCAAGCGAGGACGGCCTTGGCGGAATCCGGACTCGATCGGGCCCAAACTCTACTGGAATTTTTGGAAAGGAGTCGGCGTGGCCTTCTCAGACCCGGAAACTGAATGGAGTGACCGTTGGATGCGGTGGCTATGGGTTCCGATCCTGGTGCCCGGTTTGGTGCTGGGCTGGCTGGCTTGGCGCGCCGTGGTGGTGGAACAGCGGTTGTTGGAGAAGCAGGTTGCGGAAAGTCGGGTGCGTTTGGCGGGAATGGTGGCCGGTGATTTGACCGGTGCGGGACGCGAAATCCGCATGGCGGCCCAGATGGACCTGGAGCGATGGGCCTTGGATGCCGGTCTTGGTATGCCTCGAATTCCGCCGCCCTTGTTCGACGCGGTCCAGGTGAGGTCTCAGAACAAAGTGTTTATCCATCCATCGGTCAGGGAAGATTCTACCCGAGTGGAAGGGCTGTGGGAGGTCTTTCTTCTAGATCCCGCGATCGATCCCGACACCCGATTGGCAAGATTGGAAGAGTGGGTTTTGGAAACCCTGCACGCGCCGGATGAAATACTTCCGACGGATATCGACCAAAGGGCCCAAAGGGTCCGGACAGAAATTGCCAAATCTCTGGCCACGCGCCCTCATTGGAAAAACCTTTTGGAAGACCAGTTTGGTGCTTTGGGACGACGAGCCCTCCAATTAAAAGTGCGCCGGGAAGCCGGGGCCTTGTTCGACTCGCTGGCTCGGGTCCCCCAGACTCGCTTGGTGATTGTGGGCGTGCGGATCTGGTTGGTGCTGGCTCCCCCCGACCTGCCTCGCGGCATGGTGGCGGTGGGCCGTTTTTCCGAAACGGCCCTGCGGGCCAAATTGTTGCGCCGAGAGCTGTTGGAGGGCGTTTCGACGGAAAGCACGGGCAAGCTGATCCTCGGATTGGAAGACGGTTCGGGGGAGATTTTCGGAATGTCCGGAAAGGTGCCGGCTCGGCTTCCCGACGAGAAGGTGGATGTCCCTGGTCATTTTCCGAACTGGTCGGTCGTGGTCTGGTCGGCCGAGCGATCGGAGGATGCCGCCCGATTCCGGTCGGTGTTGGTTTCGGCCCTTTTGGGGTTGTCGCTTTTGGTGCTGGTGGGGGCGGCGGCCATGGCCAGTCGGTCGATTCGGGCGCAACGGGATCTTTTGGCCATGAAGACAGATTTTGTCAGTAATGTGTCGCATGAACTCAAGACTCCGTTGACCTCCATCGCGATTTATGCCGAACTACTTTCCAGTGGCAGGATGGGCGAGAGGTCCGGGGAATTCGGGCAAACCATCCTTCGCGAGGCTCGCCGGTTGCAAGGATTGATCGAGGGATTGCTCACCTTTGCCCGCGGGGAGGCCGGGGCATCCATCTTGCGCAAGGAGCTGATGGACTTGGGGGGGATGACCCGCGAGGCCTGTCGGTCCTTCGAGGAGTTGGCCGCCCGTCGGGGCATCGAATTCACCGTGGAGGTGGTGGAAGCTTGGGTGTCCGGTGATGTGGGATTGTTGCGCCCAGCCGTAGAAAATCTTGTGGACAATGCCTTCAAATACGGACACGATGGAGGATTTGTGCATGTTTCGCTGGCGTTGGAAGGGAAGGATGCCGTGCTTCGGGTTTGCGATGATGGTCCGGGGATTCCCGAAGAAGACCGTCCCAGGGTCTTTGAACGGTTTTACCGCGGGGGGGGGGAATTGACCCGAACGGTTGCCGGAACGGGTCTAGGCCTTGCCATTGTGCGTCGCAACATTGAATTTCACGGGGGAGAAGTGATTTTAGAGAGCAAAGAAGGCTCTGGAACTATTTTCGAAATCCGGTTGCCGTTAGGGGAGAAACTCAATGCCTGAAGCCCGAATTCTCGTCGTCGAAGACGATGCATCCATCCGAACGGGGCTTCGGGTCACTCTCGAGCTAGAGGGGTTTGGGGTCGAGGAAGCGATCGATGGCGTCGAAGCCGTCAAAAAGCTCGCGTCCTTTTCGCCCGACATCGTGCTGTTGGACTTGATGCTCCCTGGCAAGTCGGGGTTTGATATCTGTCGCGATTTCCGGGCCCAAAAACCTGAAATGCCCATCTTGATGCTCACGGCGCGGTCCGACGAGGCTTCGAAAGTTGCCGGGCTCACGCTGGGAGCCGACGATTATGTGACCAAGCCCTTTTCCTTGGCGGAATTGATCGCTCGAATTCGGAATTTGCTTCGTCGCCGTGCCATGCGCGCCCCAGCGCAGGTGGACACGGTCGAATGGCATGGTCGGATTCGCGTCGATTTCCGTCAATTCCGTTGTTGGGTCGAAGGGGTGCCCATCGACCTTTCCACCCGCGAATTCGAAATCCTTCGGGATTTCGCTTCGCACACCGGCGAGGTCGTGCGGCGCGAGGATCTGTTGGAGCGCGTTTGGGGATATTCTCCCGAAAACCTTCCCAGCACCCGAACGGTGGACAATTTCCTGATGCGACTGCGTCAAAAATTGGAGACCGATCCTGCCAACCCCGTTTTGCTGACCAGTGTGCGGGGCGCAGGCTACCGTCTGGAGCCTTCCCCGATCTAAGCGGCAGTTTCCGGATTGTCCAGTGATCATGAAATCACCGCTCCTCCCCCGACAGTCCCTTCGACTAGGCTGCCTTGGCACCAAAGGTGCCCCGCAGCCAGTTTCAGCACATGGCGGTCGATAAACTCTGGGCACCGCAGGGAAACCTCAGGAAAATCCTGAGGACCTCTCTGGCGGATATAACGTGGCGGAGATAGGGTACCAACCGTCTGCCTGGAGGCGTCCCGACGGCTACGGCACAGCGAACCCGGCAAGGCACCTCGAAACCTTTCGGTCAAATCGTTTCGTTGGCGTAAACTCCTTTGCCTCGCCCTTCCTTCGGCGTCCATGGATTGCTACATCGGTCTACCCATGGGCAAAATCCTCTACGCAGTGCCAAATTTTTTCACCAGCCTCAACTTTTTGATGGGGACCTTCTCGCTGGTCATCTCTCCCATGGGGACCAAAAGAATCCAATTCCTTTGGATCGACAAAACCGCCTTGGAATGGGCCGCGTGGCTGATCGTGTACTCGGTCCTCCTCGACAAGCTCGACGGGTTTTTCGCCAAGCGTCTCAAGGCCTCTAGCGCCTTTGGGGCCGAGTTCGATTCGCTGGCCGATCTGGTGGCCTTTGGATTGGCGCCCGCCATGCTTTTATTCCACGGATTGCGGTGCTTGACCACCGCCTCCCCTGACTGGGCGCGGGACAACCTTCCCATCCAAGTGGTGGGGCTTTCGTTCTATGTGCTTTGCGCGGCATGGCGATTGGCTCGCTACAATGTCGCTCAAGTCGGATTGAAAGGCTACTTCGTGGGAATGCCCTCAACCCTTTCTGGCGGATGGGCGGCATTGTCCTTCCTTTTGGCCTACAAATACTTCAACGGAACCTTTCCAGCGGTGGTCTCGTCGGCCTTGATCGGATTCCAGATCTTGTTGGCGGCGCTGATGATTTCCGGCTTCTACATCTCCAAGTTGGTGAGCCGCAAATCGAAAGCCCTCAACTGGTTCCAGGTGTCTTGCGTGGTGGTCGGGTACATCTTCGGACTGGCCATGATGTTTCCCGAAGTTCTTTGCGGCATGATCGGGATTTACACGGTCGTCGGCTTCATCTACGGGCTTCTGAAGCGCGGAGAGATCAGGCAAAGCATTCAGCCCATCGAAGCGGAATAACCCTGGGCTTGTTCCAGGGACGACTTGAAGCGGGCGATCCCAAGCTCTGATCCAAAAAAGAAAAGGTCGCCCAACGGATGGACGACCTTTTCTAATGAGGGTGGCTGATGGGACTTGAACCCACGACCTCCTGAACCACAATCAGGAGCTCTAACCAACTGAGCTACAGCCACCGTAGAGGGTGGTTAATTTAATGAACCGGTCGAGTTCCGGCAAGGAAGTAGATTTTTGACCACTGATGCGGAGGAAGAATTGACCACTCCAAAGACCTTGATCGTCATTCCGACATACAACGAGAAGGACAACCTTCCGAGCCTTCTGGAAATCCTAATGGGTTTTCCGGATCCGTTGGAAGTTCTCATCGTGGATGATGGCTCACCGGATGGTACCGGTGACATTGCCGAGGAATGGACCCAGAAGTCCCCTCGCGTCCACCTGATGCGACGTCCGGGCAAAATGGGGTTGGGAAGTGCCTATGTCGCGGGGTTCCGTTGGGCCTTGGAACGCGACTACGAACGCATCTTTGAAATGGATGCCGATTTTTCGCACGACCCCAAGTACGTGCCCCAAATGCTGGAAAAATCGATGGAAGCGGACTTGGTGATCGGCAGCCGCTATTTGACAGGAGTCAACGTCGTCAATTGGCCCATGTCGCGACTTCTGCTCTCCTATTTCGCCAACAAGTACGCGCGGTTTGTCTCCGGGCTTCCCATCAAGGATTGTACGGCAGGATTCAAGTGCTTCCGGCGCGAGGCCCTGCAAGCCGTCAACCTCGATGGAATCGCCAGCGGTGGATATTCCTTCCAGATCGAGATGAACTTCAAAGTTTGGAAGAAAGGGTTTCGGTTGGCGGAAGTGCCGATCGTGTTCGTAGACCGACGAGCTGGTGTCAGCAAGATGTCTGGAAAGATCATCCGCGAAGCCTTGCTTCTCGTGGTGCGTCTCCGACTGGGACGGCTTTGACGGCTAGCCAAAATCCAGAACTTTCCATCGTGATTGTCTCGTACAAGGTGCGAGAGAAATTGCGATTGTGTTTGGAAAGTCTTCGCACCCAGGTCGAGGGGTCGCCTCGGCATGAAGTGATTGTGGTTGACAATGATTCCCGCGATGGAACCGTTGAACAACTCGCCGATTCTTTTCCTGAAGTTCGATTCTTGGCGATGGACCGAAATTTGGGGTTTTCGATCGGGTGCAACCGTGGGGCAGCTCTAGCCAGCGGTGGCTGGATTCTTTCTTTGAACCCAGACACCATCGTGTATCCCGATACGTTGCGCGATGTGCTGGAATTTGCTCGTTCCAAGCCCGATGCAGGCATCGTGGGGTGCCGGATTCTCGATGGAGACGGTAGTCTCCAGCTGGCCTGTCGTCGGTCGATCCCGACCCCTTGGGTGGCTTTCTGGAGGCTGACGGGTCTCTCCATCCTTTTTCCGAAAAATCGCACCTTCGGGAAATACAACCTGGCATTCTTGGAGCCGGACCAGTGTTATCCCGTGGAAGCTGTTTCGGGTTCGTTTTTACTGATCCGGTCCGAGGTCTACCGGGAAGTCAATGGATTCGATGAAATCTTTTTCCTGTACGGAGAAGATCTCGACCTTTGTCTTCGCGTGGTTCAAGCGGGCTGGAAGGTTTGGTACTGCGGAACATCCAGCATTGTCCATCACAAGGGACAAAGCGCTGCGACCCGACCGTGGGGCGCTCGGATGGACTTTTATCGGGCCATGGTCACGTTTGCCCGAAAGAATTTCGGCGTGGGTCCGGTTGCCGGAGCTCTTCTCTCGGTGGTCGCGGGGCTGCTGGCGACGGCGGGTCATTTGGGAACGCTCTTCTACCGCAGAAAAAACCTGCTGATCGACTTCGCAGGGATCAACTTGGTGTTCTTCCTCATTTCCTTTGCCTGGCTTTATTTGACCACCTCGGTGATCTACCTCACTCCCGGCCGACCGGATTGGATGTGGCACCTGGTGTTGACTGGCTGGATGCTTGGATCGCTGGTTGGTGCCGGGGAATATTCCAGGTCGGGCGCTGGTCGGTTGCGGTTCCCCAGCGCTTTGGTGACCGGAATGGGTGGGTTTTTCGCCACCGGATTTGTTTGGAAATCGGCCGTCTTTTCGCGCGGCAGTTTCTTGTTGGGGGCCCTGGCGGCTGTCTCGGTGGTGATTTCTCGTCGTCAGTGGTTTAAAAATTCGCGCTTGGAACCCCGACGTGCGCTGGTTGTGGGCACCAGCGCCGCCTCGGCGGAACTGGCCAAACGGTTGTCCAGCTCCAATCAAGTGCGCATCCTGGGTTTGCTGGCGTTGAATGAGATGGATTGTGGTCGGAAGGACCAATTGTTGACGGTTGCCCGGCTTCCCCATGCCTTGCCCGCCTTGAGAGCGATGGAAATCGGAGCCATTGTCATCGGCGGGGATTCTTCGGATATTGCGGGTGTTCTCAACCGGTTGAGCTCGGTGAAAGGGGTTCAGATCCTGCTTGCCCTTTCTGCGGCGAATGGGGGAGCGCCCGTACTTGTCGATATTACTTTGGATCACACTTTTCCACCGGAGCGTTCCGCATGAACATGGCCAAAGGTGGCGGGCTCGATTTCGAGCAACCAGTGCTCGCACTGGAACAGAAGATTGAAGAAATGCGTGCCATGGCACGCGAAAATGGGTTGGACTTGGCCAGCGAAATCTCGCGTTTGGAAAAAAAACGCGAACAGCTTTTGGCCAAATCCCACCAGAAAATTTCGCCATGGAACCGGGTCGAGATCGCTCGCCGGTCGGGGCGTCCGTACGCGATGGACCACATCAACGCGTCCTTCACCGATTTTGTCGAACTTCACGGAGATCGCACCTTTGGAGATGATCCGGCGATCATCGCGGGGTTTGCCCGATTGGGCAACCGACCGGTTTGCATCGTCGCCCATCAAAAGGGCCGCGACACCCGCGAGAACATCCATCGCAATTTCGGCATGCCCCATCCCGAAGGGTATCGCAAGGCGCTGCGGGTCATGAAACTGGCCGAACGGTTTGGACGACCCGTGATTTGCCTCGTGGACACTCCTGGGGCGTTTCCGGGGATCGGAGCCGAGGAGAGGGGCCAAGCCCAGGCCATCGCCGAGAACATCCTGGAAATGGCTTTGCTCAAAGTGCCCGTGATTGTGGCCGTCTTGGGAGAGGGGGCCTCGGGCGGGGCATTGGGGATCGGGGTCGGAGATCGGTTGTTGATGTTCGAAAATTCTTGGTACTGCGTGATCTCTCCCGAGGGCTGTGCCGCGATCCTATGGGGGGATCGACAGATGGCCAAGGATGTCGCCGAGCACATGAAATTGACCGGCAAAGATCTGTTGGAAATGGGTGTGATCGACCGCATGATTCCCGAGCCCCCAGGTGGAGCGCATTGGAATCCGGCGGTGGCCTGCGCTTCCTTGCGCCGTGCCCTCATCGAAGAATTGGATGCACTGGTGGGAATCGATCCCTGCGAACTTGTCGACAGGCGTTGCGAGAAGTACGCTCAAAGTGGCGTTTTTCTGGAATCTTCCTTGAAGGAGTCGCGGTAAATGGACAAAGAATTGTTGGAAATTGTTTGCTGCCCCAAAACCCACCAAGATTTGCGTTTGGCCGATGCCCAGGAGCTGTCCGCCCTAAATGCCTCGATCGGCCAGGGATCGGTGAAAAATGTCCAAGGAGCCCAAGTAAAACGCTCCGTCGAGGAGGCTTTGATCCGCAAGGATGGCCAGGTCGCTTATCCGGTTCGCGATGGGATCCCCGTTCTTCTCGTCGAAGAAGGCATGGTTTTGAACGCCATTTAGATAGATTCCGAACCTGTGTGGTCAACACTCCCACTAAGGAGGATCAAATGAGCAGCCTCGAGACCTTGGAAGGCATTTGGAGAACGCGACCCGGCGGACTCGCCTTTGCCCAATACGCAGAATCGCTGGATGGTGCTGGGAGACGTGACGAAGCGGTGCAGATTTTGTCAGAGGGCGTTGCCCGATGGCCCCGCAATTTGTCGGGTAGAATCTTGCAAGGTCGGATCGCTCGCGATCAAGGCAACCTGGAATTGGCGCGCCTCGCGTTCCAAGCGGCCGTGGAAATTGACAACAATTCCAGAGCTGCCCTGCATGGATTGGCCGACGTTTGCACCCGTCAGCAATATCTCAAGTTGGCCTTCGAAACCTGGAACCGGTTGTCGATCTTGGATCCCGAGGACGTCGAGGCCGCCGAATCGGCTCGCCGCGTCGCGACCCGGATGGATTCCAAAGGTGACATGGATTCGGTCGTGCAGGTGCGCGAACAGGAGGATTTTTTCAGTCGCGAGGCTCTATCCGAGGGAGCCTTCACTCCAGCTCCAGCCGCCGCCAGTCAAACCCAAACCGCCACCTTGCCGGATTTCGATCTGAACTTTGGAACGACCCCCGTAGTCGGGGACCGTGCGGACGCCTTGGACTTTGGCAAATCTGACCCATTTGGGTTGGAGGGATTCCAGACGCCGGAACTTTCCTTTGCGGCCCCGGTCGCACCGGTTTCCTCGACGCCTTTGGCGAAGTTCGAAGAGTCGGCCTTCGCCACTCTGGAAATGCCATCCTTTCCCTCCAAGACCATTCCGCCTCCACCACTGGATCCACCCCCGGCTCCAAATCTCTCGAAGGAGCAAAACCCCTTCTCGATCTTGGAAGAGCCGGTCCAAAGCAGCGAAGCAACCCAATGGGTACCCGCTGTGGCCGGGAATCTGGCGGTGACGGGGGATGATATCGAGGATCGGTTGGATGAGGTCTTTGGGGCCTCGGTATTGCCTGTGGCGCCTTCTGCACCACCTCCCACTACGACGCCGGATCTTGAGGTTTCTTCCTCAGGATTGGTCTCGGAAGGTGGAGGACAGAAGGTGACCGGGGACGATGTCGAAAATCGATTGGATGAACTTTTTGGTGAAACGAGCGAGTTCTCCTTGCATCCGACCGCCAAGACGATCGCCTTGCCAAAGCCGAACTCCCTAGAGGTGACCGGGGACGACATCGAAGGGCGAATGGACCATCTTTTCGACCCGGAAAGCGTGATCGATTTGACCTCGCCTACCGAGGATGGGTTGGCATCCGAAGACGATTCCGATCCCTTTTCGGTCACCCGCACGGTCGCTTTTGTCAGAACTCAGGAGCTTGAAGCAGCAGGGGATACCTCGGCGCTGGAGCGTGCCGGGGACACCACGATCGAATCCCGGTTGCCGGTCGGTAATTTGCCAGGGGCAGAATCCACCACCGAGTTCAACGCCCGGACCTTGAATTTGGACCGGATGGTCGAACAAGCGGCCATTGGCTCGGAAATGGATGCGACGGGTTCGACCATCGATTTGTCGACCACCGACGCGACAGGCTTGCAAGACACCCAGATGTCGGCCCGGTTGTCTGCCGAAGACGTGGATAGTCGATTGGATGAGTTGTTCGCCACCAGCGAGTTCCAAATCCCGCCTCCCGGTGGACCTGCTGCCGGGAAGACAGGATTTGTCGCAAGGCCTCCCTCTTCGTCCGAAGGAGTGGTGACCGGCGACGACATCGAAGGACGACTGGATGACCTGTTTGGAAGCGACTCCGATTTTCCGGTAAGCCTTCCCACCGTGACGTTTGCCGAGGAATACCTTCGGCAAGGCCACAAGGAAAAGGCGATTTCCATCTACCGTCAGCTTCTGGATCGCGATCCCACCAACAACGACCTCCGAAATCGCCTCGATCAAATCGAGGGTCGTTCCTGATCCATCCCCATAAACCTCTCCGTAGATTCGAGAAAGGCGTGGAATGAACGTTGAAGATATAGCCAAGCTCATCGAACTGATCGACCGATCCAGTTTGTCCGAGTTGCAGTGGAATGTTGAAGGGGAAACCCTGCTATTGAAAAAGCCGGAACCATCGGTTGTCCAGTTCGGTGCCTATCCGACCGTGCCTTCCTCCGCCGCCCCCATTCCCTCGGCATTGCCGATGGCGGTGGCCCCGACCGCCGCACCAAGTGGGCCGCCTCCCACCTCCAGCTTGGACTCGGGGTTGGTCGAGATCAAGAGTCCGATGGTGGGAACCTTTTACCGATCGGCCTCTCCGGAAACGGCTCCCTATGTCGAGGAAGGCGGGCGGATCGAAAAAGGGAAACCCATTTGCATCGTCGAGGCGATGAAGCTGATGAACGAGATCGAGTCGGATGCTTCGGGAACGATCGTGAAGGTTTGCGTCCAGAACGAGCAGCCTGTCGAATTTGGAACAGTCTTGTTCCTGGTCCGTCCGTAAAGGGATCTGGATGACCATCGAGCAGCTCTTCAAGGAGATGGTGGACCGGGGTGCTTCCGACCTGCATTTGCGGGTGGGTGTCCCTCCGGCGCTGCGCATCAACGGCGATTTGTATCGCCTGCAGACCGACCGTGTCAGCCCTGAAGGCATGGAGAGCTATCTCGGTGTCATCATGAATCGCAACCAGCGCGCGCGCTTCGATTCCGATCTAGAATTGGACTTCGCTGTAGGGGTCCGGGGACTGGGGCGTTTTCGCGTGAATGCGTTCCGCCAACGCGGGACACCCGCGCTGGCGATCCGCCACATCACGCAGACGATTCCGCAGTTCGATACCCTGGGCCTCCCCGAGGTGGTCCGGGATCTGGCGCTCAAGGAACGCGGTCTGATCCTGGTGACCGGCACGACAGGTTCTGGCAAGTCGACCAGTCTGGCCTCCATGATCGACCACATCAACGAGATGACCTCCTCGAACATCATCACGGTCGAGGACCCGATCGAATTTCTGTACCGCGACAAGCGGTCGATCATCTCCCAGCGCGAAGTGGGCTATGACACCCAAAATTTTCCCAACGCCCTGCGCGCGAGTTTCCGCGAAGATCCCGATACCATCCTGATCGGTGAAATTCGCGACCAAGAAACGATGCACATCGCTCTTCAGGCCGCCGACACCGGTCACCTGGTGATGAGCACGCTCCACACCATGAACGCCACCGAGACGATCTCGCGCATCGTCTCGTTCTACCCTCCTCACCAGCACCAGCAAGTTCGTCTGCTTTTGGCGAACACGCTGGTGGCCATCATCTCCTTGCGGCTTTTGCCTCGCAAGGACAAGCAGGGGCGCGTGCCCGCCGCTGAAATATTGGTGAACAACGCAGCGATCCACGACTACCTCGTGAATCAAGAAATGACACACATGATCGAGCCCGCCATCCGCGAAGGGACGGCGCAGTACGGAAGCCAGTCGTTTGACCAGTCGATCTTCAAACTGTTCAGCGACGACGTGATCTCCTACGAGGTCGCGCTCCGCAATGCGTCGAATCCCGCCGACTTCGAGTTGAAGTTGCGCGGCGTGGAAGGTGCCTCCGACCGAAGTTGGATGACCTAGATGATCAAGAAAATCCTGATTGCCAATCGAGGCGAAATCGCACTGCGCGTGATCCGCGCCTGCAAAGAGATGGGAATCCGCACCGTCGCGGTCCATTCCACGGCCGATGCCGATTCCCTCCACGTGAAGCTCGCCGACGAGGACGTTTGCATTGGGCCGCCTCCGGGCAAGAAGTCCTATCTGGACATGAAACAGATCTTGGCCGCCGCCCAGGTGACGGGCGCCGACGCGATCCATCCGGGCTACGGCTTCTTGTCGGAAAACGCGCGCTTCGCCGAGCTAGTGGGAAAGATGGGGCTCAAGTTCATCGGGCCCTCTCCGGACGCGATTTCCCGAATGGGGGACAAGTCCCAGGCCAAAGATGCCATGAAGGCCGCGGGTGTGCCGACCATCCCCGGTTCCGACGGTCCGGTGGGAAACTTGGAAGACGCCCGCGAATGGGCCAAGGTTGTTGGATTCCCGATGATCATCAAGGCCGTCTCGGGCGGCGGCGGTCGCGGGATGCGCGTGGTGCGCGACCTCAAGGAATTGGAAAGCCAGTTCCCTGTCGCCACCGCCGAAGCCCTGTCCTGCTTTGGTGATGGCCGCGTCTACATGGAGCGCTACTTCGAGCGGCCGCGCCATGTCGAGATCCAATTGTTGGCCGACAGCTTTGGCAACGTGCTGCACCTGGGCGAGCGAGACTGCTCGGTGCAGCGTCGCCACCAAAAGCTGGTGGAAGAATCGCCTTCACCGGCGGTGGATGACAAAATCCGTCAAGCCATGGGCAAGGCCGCCGTCAAGGGCGCCAAATCGGTGGGCTACGAAAACGCCGGCACCATGGAGTTCTTGCTCGACGAAGACGGATCGTTCTACTTCATGGAGATGAACACCCGCATCCAAGTCGAGCATCCGGTGACCGAGATGGTCACCGGGATCGATTTGATCCGCGCCCAGATCCAGGTCGCCCGGGGCGAGGAATTGCCCTGGAAGCAGTCCGACATCAAGGTGAAGGGGCACGCGATCGAATGCCGCATCAACGCCGAAGATCCCTCCCAGGGGTTCCGCCCCTGCCCAGGATTGGTCAAGGGACTGCACGTACCGGGTGGATTGGGTGTTCGCTGGGACAGCCACATCTATGCCGGCTACACGATCCCTTCGTATTATGATAGCATGGTGGGGAAGCTCATCGTGCACGCACCAGATCGCAGCCAGGCCATCGATCGAATGATCCGCGTCCTGGATGAGATCGTGGTGGAAGGGCCAGCCACAACTGCTGGCCTGCAACGAAAGATTCTCGATTCGAAGGGGTTCCGTTCCGGGCGGTTCACCACGAAGTTCCTCGAAGAAAACCCCGGTCTATTGGAGGTCTGATGATGGTTTCCCGCATCCTATCCCTGGCTGTTTCCTTGGCCATGGCAGCCACCGCCGAAGAAGCCGCCAAGGTTTCCTACTTGGTTGGAAAGGTCGAGGCACATCGCGCCGGCAAATCCTTTCCGGTCCGCGTTTCGATGGGCTGCCAAGTGGGGGACACGTTGGTGTCTTCCACTGCCTCCCGACTCGAACTGCGGTATCCCGACAACACCTTGTTGCGTTTGGACGAAAACACCCGCATGGTCTTGACCAACCGGGTCGCCGGCAAGCCAGAACCAACGCTTTTGGGTGGCAAAACCTGGGCGAACGTGAAGAAGATCAGCCAAGGTGGAACCGGTTTTGGCGTTCGCACCCCCACTGCCGTGGCGGCCGTTCGCGGCACTGTGTTCGGAGTCAGTAGCAACGATTCGTCCTCTTCCGTGCGTCTCTATGAAGGCAAGGTCGATGTCGGCTCCCAAAAAACCGACAGCATCGCACGCAGCCGCAGCGAAGTGTCGGGACCCAAGGAAGTCTCGTTGGAAGATTGGGTCCGGTTGTTGCGCGGCGAAGAGGTCACCTTCCGGCGCGACGGAACCTGGAGCCGCGCCAAGTTCGACCCCAAGGTCGATTTGAAGCAGCCATGGGTGAAGTTCAACGCCGACCGCGATTCGGTGGAAGGACGCCCTTACGCTGCGGCAGATTCGGCCAAGTCCACCGCCAAGGATCCCGACGACCCCTGGGCGAAGTGAGGTAGATTCCTTCGAACCGACGGCCCTTTGGGCCGTCGCCCGATGACCAAGCCTTGGCTCAACGCTTGGTTCTCCAAAAGGGCTCGTCTCGGATCAGGCCAAAATCAAGATTCCATCGCGAAGCTGGAAACTCCGGCGCTCTCGATGTCTTTGCGCACTCCGTGGCGCACCCCATGGGGGATGCGGGCGACGTCCATGTAGGCGTCGAGGTGTTCGGACGGTGGGTCCATTTCCGTCAACACATGAAGGGAGTCGGTGAGATGGATGGCACAGGCTTCATGAAGAAGGTATCCGGCGCGTTCGGACACCGAGTCCGTCGCCACAATCGGTTGGCGGCAATAGGGGCATAGGCGATCGGCCAAAAATGGCTTCACCTCTTCCAAAACCCGCAGCAAAATGGCTCCGTCGTTGATTCCGATGGAGCGCAGCTTTTCGCGGACGGAAGTAGAATCCATCGGAATGTGCCGGACCCTCAAACGGATGGCCTCCAGCTGTTTTTCCAAGGACCAGGTGGGAAATTCGATGTCCCAACGGATGTGATCGAGCATGGCGGGTTGGCAGCTTGGGCAGATGGTATGAGTCACCACCTGACCTTTTCGGGGAGGATCACACGACCAGACTCCATCATGACGGAATCTGCCGCACTCCAGGCATTGGACCGCTTCGGGCCTGTCGAGACGAAACTCCATGACTTGCAGAGGATACCACTCCACACTGGGGTTTGCTAGCAGAATACCTAGAGAGGATGGGCATTGGAGCCCTGTGACACTATTTTCACGGATCATGGGTCCAACGTTGACTTTTCTTGGAACGGGTGGCTCGTTTGGAGTTCCCCTCATCGGGTGTCGGTGCGGATCCTGCACCTCGGTGGATCCACGCGACCAACGGCTTCGGGCTTCGGTATTGTTGCAGTGGGACCAGACCCGGATTCTCATCGATGCCGGACCTGATTTCCGCCAGCAGGCCTTGCGGTCGGGGATCATGGGGCTGGAAGAAGTCTGGTTGACCCACGGGCATGCCGACCACACCAACGGAATCGATGATCTTCGGGTGTTCTGCTTTGGCGGGAGGGTTCTCCCGGTGCGGGGAAGCGCGACCACTTTGCAGGAGGCCACCACTCGATTCCGGTATGCCTTCCGCTCCGAGCCAGATCCGTCGGGGGTTTCTCATCCTCTTCTTCTCCCCAAGCCTTTGCCAGAATCGTTCGAAGTGTCTGGTCGCAAGGTGATTCCCTTGCCGGTGCACCACGGCCCCTTTTCGGTCACTGGTTTTCGGATCGGGGAGCTGGTCTATCTGACCGATGTTTCCGAAATTCCTGCCTCGACCTTCGATCTGATGGAAGGGACGCGGATCCTAATTCTTTCGGCCTTGCGAGAAGAACCCCATCCCACCCACCTCACGTTTGATCAGGCCATTGCGATTGGCCAAAAGATTGGGGCCGAACAGGTTTGGTTTACCCATTTTGCTCATGGTCTGACCCATTCGCAAATGGAAGCGCGATTCCCCCCATCGATCCGCCCCGCGTACGATGGGTTGGTCGTCGAGTTCACTTGATGCAAGTACCTTTGCAATCCCTGCAGCCCAAGCGATTTGGGAAGTAGGAAATCGAGCGAACAAGTCGGGGGCCGGATGGCCGCTGGGCGAAAGCCTGGAGGAACTTCCGGGCACCACAGGGCAGAGTGCCAGCTAACGGCTGGGCGCGGCAACGCGACGGAAAGTGCAACAGAGAAGAGACCGCCGATGGGCCGAAAGGTCACAGGCAAGGGTGAAACGGCGGG
>CAIKAA010000233.1 GCA_903825275.1 uncultured Fibrobacterota bacterium
AAGGTCTCGTACATCCGCGTCTGGAAGCCCATCTTCTCCAAGGCGATGTTGTTCGCGTTGGGATCCAAAATACGCATCACGATCTTTTCCGACACCCCGCGCTGGCGCAGCATGGTGGGAAACGAGCTCACGCGCAGATCGACTTCCTTGCCGTTGTGGCGGATCGTGAACCGGCCGTCCAGAGGCTTGCGTTTTTCCGAGATGTCCATGCTCGCCAGCACCTTGATGCGCGAGATGATCTGGCTCATCAGCTTGGCGGGGACATGGGGTTTTTCCACCAAGTCGCCATCGATGCGGTAGCGCAGCCGCAGGTGGTTTTCCTGCGGCTCCAGGTGGATGTCCGAGGCGCCGGCGGCCACGGCCTCGTTGATGATGATGTTCACGATCTTGACGACCTGACGACCTTCTTCGTCGGCCAGTTGCTCGTCGTCGATCTGGGTCTTGACCAGCTCCAGTTCCTTGTCGTCGCCCACAAGTCCTTGGAACATTTCCTGCAAATTGCCGCCCGAGGTGGCGTAGACCCGGTCCAGGGCCGCGATGATTTCCTTTTCGGTGGCCAGCATCGGTTCGACTTCGCGACCGGTCTTGAACTTGATGTGGTCCAAGGTGCGCAGGTTCGAAGGGTCGGCCATGGCCACCGTGAGAATGTTGTCGCGCTCGAAGATGGGGACCACGCGGTAGGAACGCGCCATCTCCTGGGGCACCAGCTTCACGATCGCCGGTTCCAGATTGATGTTCTCCAAGATCACGCGCTGGACGTCGATCTGGGCCGAGATCACTTCCAGCAGCTTGTTTTCTTCGATGAAGCCGCACTCGACCAACACCTTGCCCAGCTGCTTGCCGGATTTTTTCTGCTCCTCAAGAGCCTGGGTGATCTGGCCGTCGGTCATGAACCCTTGGTCGACCAAAATTTCACCCAGTCGCTTGCGCTGACCGGACAGTTCCAACTGCAACCCCAACACACTTTCCAGAGTGTCTTGGTTGATGTAGCCCATCAAGACAAGAACCGTCCCCAAACTGGTGCCTGTGCGCTTGTGCTCGTCCATCGCTTTTTCGAGGACTTCCTGATTGATCAGGCCTTGGGCGAGAAGGATCTCTCCGATTTTCTTGCGACGGCGTCTCTGTGCCATGGAATTCCGTAGTTCAGGAAAGGTTCAATTTAGCCATCCCAAGCGAAACCGACATCGGGTACCGCTCGATTCAGTCGTGCATATACCCCAATGGTGCCATTCTTTGGCGACTTTTGTCCATTTTCCTCCAAACTCCTTGGCCCTCTTCGACGCTTCCGATCACCCGAATGCCGGGAATTGGTGCGTTGAGGAGGGATGGGGGAGCGGTAAAAAGAAGGGAATGGTCTTCGCCACCGTGAAGAATCCAGTGGTCGGGATGGGGCTGTTTCAAAAGCAATGCGGCTTTCTGCAGGGTTCGTGACGCGGTCAAGGCGCCCGAATCCAAAACCAAGGCGACACCCGAAGCGATGGCCAAGTGGGCCGCTTCGCTGGAAAGACCGTCGGACACATCGATGGCGGCGTGGATTTTTTTGGAAAACAACGATTCGATGGTTTGGAAGGCCGGACGGGGGCGTCGGTGGGCCCGGACGTATGGCTTGAGTACCGGATGGTCGGACAGTCTTTGGGCAAGGGCTTCGAGTCCCACGGCAGAATGCCCCAGCTTCCCCGCCAAATAGACCAGGTCGCCCGGTTTCGCGCCGGACCGGATCCATGGTTTTGGAGCGCGGAGTTTGCCCAAAAGGCTCAGGCTGACAAAGCCGGGTCCTTTGCAGCGCACCGTGTCGCCGCCCACCAGGGAGCATCCAAACGCTTTGCAAGCCTCCTTGGCGCCTTTGGCCAGCCCCGCGAACACCGAATCCTCCCAATCGTGGCCCATGCCGATCGACCAGACCGCTTGGGTGGGGGTTCCGCCCATCGCCAAAATGTCGGACACGTTTTGGGCCACGGCTTTCCATCCCACGTCGGCGGGTTTCGACCAATCGAGCCGGAAATGGACCCCTTCGGCCAAGGCGTCGCAGCAAAAAAGTTGTCGTCCCGGCAACAAGGCGGCATCGTCGCCCACTTTGGTGGGATCGGCGCTCCAACCAAAGGCCCGCGCGATCCGATCGAATTCGGCCGTGCGGACCGGTTTCACGGCTCCAGGCTCCGGTCGGCCAAATCGGTCACCCAGACCCATTTTTCGCCCCTCACGCGGGTGTAGGAAAGCACCGCCGGTGGCCCTTCCAGCTTCTTCAAACTTTTGAGGGCTTTTTCGGGAACCACCGCGACCCCGCGTTTTTTGACCGCCGCGCAAGAACGTCCGGCTTGGCGCAAAAGAGCTTCTTCGGTGCCGGCCTTGAGGGGGCCGTGCGCCAAGACCCGGTAGCCCTTGAGAAAATTGGATCGGATCGGTGCTGGACCGGTCAGCCAGGCGATCGAGCTGTCCATTCGCTTCAACCCCAGACCTTGGCCAAACGCGGCGAACAAATGGCTGCGCACCATGGCCTTGACGGGCTCGAACACCCAGGCATCCGGCTCTTGGGCGAGTTCTTCCTCAAAAGCCTCTTCTGCGACAAATTTTGACGAGTGGTAGGTTTCCCAAGCGCCGCCGCGAAGTTCCGAAACCCGCAGCGTTCCTTCGGCGGCCAAGGATCCGGTCCAAACGATCTGCTCGCGCAATTCGTCGTGGACGCCCACGAATTCCGTTTCCGAGGGAATTTCCAAACTTCCCTCGGGGGCGCCCGGCGAAAGTTTGATGGCGCCAGCCTCGAAACGTTTGGCGAGCTGGCGGATTCCATGCAGGTCGGGGGAAAGTCCGCCGTGATCCCAGCGATCTTCGCCTTGGTCGCGGCCGCTGGTGCGCCGGTCCGGATCCAGATGGAAGGCCTTGGCCATCAGTTGTTCGGGGAGATCGGGCAACGAGGTGGGCTCGAAGACGGTTCCCCCTAAACCCAGAACGGACAAATTATGTCGAGCCAGTTCCAGCGCGATGGGATCCAGATCGACCAGCTCGACCGCGATCCCGGCGCGCGCCAATTCAAAGGCATCCCCGCCCGATCCGCAGCACAGGTCGGCCACGGTCGTCCAACCCGCTTGGGCGTAGCGTTGGGCCTTCCACGCCGCGCATTCGCGACCGCTTGCCTGTTCCAGCAAGCGGCGGGTGAAAAGCATGTTTTGGGCGCTTTCGCCAAATTTTGTCGCCGCTTTGCGGCGCAGCTCGAATTGCTCCTGGACCAATCGGGCGTTGGATGCGCTGAGGGTTTTGCGAAGCCGTTGGGCGATCGCCAAGGGGTCCATCGCCGAGCCCGCCAGTTCGGCTAGCGCCCTTGCCCCCTCCCCGCGCAAAAATTCCAGATCATCGAGGGTCATCCCTCAATCATTCGGATTGAAATTCTGCATGCTGGACATCATCAAGGTCAGGAAGATCATGACGCCGCCGGCGAACATCATCTGTTGTTTGAGCGGCAAGATGCGCGGCGGAAGTTGTTTGACGTCGAGGGTGTCGATTTTGGGTTTGGCTGTATCCGCGAGCGGTTTTGCAGACGTGATGGCGCCGGAATCCTTGGGGAGCGGCGCGTTCTTTCCGAGCTGTTTGGCGGTGTCGGATTTTGGGGATTTCGACAAGCTACCCACAGGCGTTTGCGGGGGGAGCTCGCCCCCGACCACGTTGGTTCCCAAGCCCATCGCCAAAACCAGCATGACCCCTAACCGATTCAAGCGACCAGAGCCTTCTTCAACAGGTCGTTCACCACGGCGGGATTGGCCTTGCCCTGGGTGGCCTTCATGACTTGGCCGACGAAGAATCCAAACAACTTTTCCTTGCCCGCGCGGTAGCCTTCCAGCTCCTTGGGGTTTTGGGCCATCACCTCGGCAATGGCCTTGTCGATGGCCCCCGTATCGGTGATTTGGCGCAGGCCTTTTTCCTCGATCAAGGCGTCGGGGGTCTTGCCCGTCTGGGCCATGTCGACAAAAATGTCCTTGGCGATCTTGCCAGAAATGGTCTTGTCTTCGATGCGCTGGATGAGGCTCGCGATGTGGGACGGCGCGATGGGCAAATCGGAAATGTGCTTGCCGGTTTCCTTGAGCTCGCGCAAGACGTCGCCCATGAACCAGTTCGAGGCCTGCTTGGCCGGGGCGCCCAAGGCGAGAATCGCTTCGTACCAATCGGCCAGATGTTTTTCTGCCGTGATCACGCGGGCGTCGTATTCCGGCAACCCCAAAACCTGGATGTAGCGCTCCACGCGGGCTTCGGGAAGCTCGGGCAGGGTGGCGGCAATTTCGGCAACCTGGGCTTCGGGCACCTGGAGAGGGATCAGGTCGGGCTCGGGGAAATAGCGGTAATCGTGGGCGTCTTCCTTGGAGCGAAGCGAGCGGGTCGTCCCCTTGGCCACGTCGTAGGCGCGGGTCTCTTGGACGATGTGTCCGCCGTTGTCCAAAATTTCGGCCTGGCGCATGATCTCGTGTTGCAGAGCCTTCTCGATGTTCGAGAAGCTGTTCATGTTCTTCAATTCGGCGCGGATGCCCAAGGGAGAGTTTTCGTCCTTGCGAAGACTGATGTTGGCGTCGCAGCGGAAGCTGCCTTCCTCCATGTTGCCATCGCACACGCCCAGGTATTCCACGATCTGCTTCAAGCGCTGCAGGTAGAGGATCGCTTCGGGGATGGACC
>CAIKAA010000234.1 GCA_903825275.1 uncultured Fibrobacterota bacterium
GATCATTCCCCAAAAGTACCCCTATGGAATTTGGGGGAGCGAAGGTTTGATCAAGGTTTCGCGAAATCGAGCCTTCCTCCAGAGTACACCAAATGGATGTTGGGTCCATCGATCGCCGGAACCACGATGATGGTGGAGCCCTCGATGACCAGATCGCGAACCCCCTGGTCGCTGGGAAGGGCGACGGTCTGCACATTGTACAGCCTTCCCGAGCGGTTGGGGAGGTAGGTCAAATCCCAAAGCACCGTTCCCTCGGGAAGATCGGTTCTCAAAAGGATGACCGCGTCATCCGATCCATCCATGTTCAAATCCCCGATCGCCAAACCCCATGATTTTCCGGACGAATCGCGGGCGCTCGTAATTCCTTTGCTGTCGCGAAAGAGGGCGTTCTTGAATTGGAAATTTCGTCCCTGGGCCCGGAAGGTGATTTCCGACAATTGGGCCATGGTGGCTTCGGGAGTCAAAAATCGACCCGACGCTTTGACCCGGATGGGGGTTTCGATCCTGCCGGCGGGAACGGGCGCTGCCACAGGAGTCGAAGTTGGCGGCGTGGCAGGAGTGGATGTTTTGGAAGGCTGGCTGGGGGAAGGATTCGTCGTGGCAGGAGCCGGCTTTGCGGCTTCGCCTGGTTTCTTGTAGGCATTTCCCGATGGATCGATCATCTGTTTCATCGCGTCGCATCCGGTCAAGGCGATCAGGGCAACGGCGATGAATCCACGGCTAGTTTGCATGACCTCAAAGAGTACCAAAACCGTCCCTAGGATCTTCTGCATTCCTGAAGAAAAACCGGTTTTCCCGGGCGGTTCAGGTCATCAAGATTCCGACAAAAAGTTTCCAGTGGGAGACATGTTGGTTGCAGGTGGAATCCCGTGTTGTTTTTTGTATTGCTTCCGCAAACACAATTCGGACTTGTTTTGGTCTTCGCAGAACATGCGAATCCAACCCTTTTTGATCACTTCCGGATTTCCTTTGAACTCGATGAAAAAGGCGCATTTGGCCAAATTTTCACAATTTTCCATTTCTGAATCCCTCTTGGTCGAGCCTTGATTGGCCAGTACAATCGGTTTATCCTACACCTTGGGTTCCAGGCGAGTCAATGGTGGACTTTTGAGTTCCGATTTGGTCTGCGGCGCGAACCCCGTGCAAGAATGCTTCTTCGAACAAGCTCATCCCCGAAAGGTCGGAATGGGCGAACAAGACTTGTCCGGTTTGTTGTTCAAACCAGCGTCGATCGGAATGCCAAAGAAATCCCACGGTGGGCCGTACCATGGCGTGGCCCCATCGCCAAACGTCCAACCGGGTGCAACAGGCGCGGATGTCGGGATGGACCTGTTCGAGATCCGCCAACACTTCTTCGGCGACCGATTCCCGCGTTCGTCCCAACAATCGTGTGCGTTCCGAAGCTGGATCGTCAAGGGTGAGCGGCTGGTACCAAGTCAAGGTGGTGGGGCCTTCAAGGACTCGCGGAATCTGGTGGGTGGCCACGACATAACCCAGCGACCCACTTTCGCGGATCACGTTGTCCCAGGCCATTTCCGCCCCGGGCCGATCCAGTGGGCGGCGAGAAAGTTCCAGGTTGGCCACCACCCAGGGGGCGTGGGTGAACTGCTTGGAGGCCGTGATCGCGGGAGCTGGCATGTCGCGCCACACGAAGGGCAAAAGGAAGAGGGGCGAGGCCCACACGACTAGGTCTGCGTGGATTCGTTCCACCTCGCCGGTGGCGACGTGGAGAAAATCCACAAAGGGCGCGCCGTTTTGGGTCTCCATCCGGACCGCCAGCCTTTGGGTCGAAATCCGATCCCGAACCGGGTGCGCCAATCCGTTGGCGAGCCAAAGGTTTCCTTCGGGACGCGTGAGGTAGTGGTCGTCGTCGCCATTGGCCGCCTTTCCGCGACGGGCGGCGAAATAATGGATTCCCGCCCAAGCCGAGACCAAGCCAAAGTCTGTCCCAAAATCGTCGCGGCAGGCGTAGTTCAGGTGGGCGGCCAATTCGGGGCTTTGGAACCCTTCCCTCTCCATCCACTCCTTGAACGACATTTTGTCAAAATCTGTCCAAATGGGGTCTTGGGACGAATCCCGAACGGGGAAGGTGAAGGCGAGTTTGCCGTCCACCCCGCGAGCTTGCTTGAAACATTCCATCCGGCGTAGGAAGCGGGCGATCGGTTCGCGCTCGGATGGGGGAATCCAGCTTTCTGGCAACAGCCCTTCGTGCCACTTCCCCCCCGCGAACAACCGCTCCTGAGGGGCGGCGCACAAGTAGGCCTCGTCGTAAGTGGGGCGTTCGGCATAAGGGTCGCCCGTTAATACACCGAGCTCGGCCAACAGCTCGCGAAGGGGTCTTAGACTGGGCGGAGGCACCGGCAGGTAGTGGGCTCCCAGCGGGTGCTTGGAGACGCGATTTTCTCCCGCTCTGGAATTCCCGCCCACTTCCTTTTCGAGTTCGAAGACTTCGAAATTCGAAACGCCGTTGCGCTGCAATCGCCAAGCGCAAGCCAGTCCGCCAATCCCCGCACCCACGATCGCAATGCCCACGCGGCGTTCCCGACTCGGCTCCGGAAGGCTTCCTGAGCGCAAGAGGTGACCGTGCTGATGGTCGGGGCCGCCCAAGGTTCCCGGTGGCAGTTCGGGTTTGGGGGCAACGCCTTTCCAGCGGCATCCCGCCAACACCGCTGCGGCTCCCGCTCCCGTCAAAAATTGTCGGCGATTCAACCCGAGGGTCTCCCAAGAATCACTGGATCGGGCCCCATTCCTTTTCGTAAGTGCGCACCAAAATCTGGTTGTCGAGGCGGTTCGGTTCGGTGGCGACGCGGTCCATGTCGGGGGGAAATTGACGCATGGTCGCGATGGTGGAGGCGGTGACAAACCGAGTCGGTAGAGCGATGGTATCGGGCGCTTTCCAGACCGTGCGGGTCGCGATCACAAACCCCCATTCCCCAAACGAAGGCACCAAAACGTGGTAGGGGGCGGTGCGAAGACCCACCGATTCCAAAGTGTTCACCACGGTCCAAAAACTGCGCCGAGCCAAGAGTGGCGAGGTGGTTTGGATGACCGCCATGCCGCCGGGGGCCAGGTGCCGTTCCAAGATTTTGTAGAAGGTGGTCGTGTAGAGCTTGCCAACCGCGTAGTTCGAGGGATCGGGGAAATCGACGATGGCCACGTCGAAGGCGTCGGTGTGGTCTTCCAGCCATTGGAAGGCGTCGCCGTTGATCACGGTCACGCGCTTGTCGGAAAGGCTGCCCTGGTTCAATCGGGTCAGCAAGGGGTGGTGACGAAAGAGATCGGTCATGGTCGGGTCGAGATCGACCAACGTCACCTCGCGCACCCCGGGGTACTTGAGGACCTCGCGCACCGCCAAGCCGTCGCCGCCGCCCAACACCAAAACGCGCAGTGGTCGGGGGTGGCTCGAGAGGATGGGGTGGACCAAGGCCTCGTGGTAGCGGTACTCGTCGCGGGAGCTGAATTGGAGGTTGCCGTTCAAGTACAAGCGCACGTCGTTGCGCCAGCGGGTGACCACGACGCGTTGGTACGGGCTTTGGGAAGAATGGATGATTTCTTCGTCGTAAAACTTTCCTTCGACAAAATTCGTCCAATCGCCCGCGAGGACCATTCCCCCCACCAACAGGGCGATCGCGCCAAACGCCTGGGCGGTGGTGAATTTGGGCGTGGCCAAGCGGTCGCGAAAAATCCAGATTGCCCAAAGCGCGACGCAGGCGTTCAAGATCCCGAAGAAAAGCCCGGTTCGCACAAAGCCCAGGCGGGGAGCCAACACCAGCGGGAACAGCACCGACACGGCCAGCGACCCCAAATAATCCACCGACAAAACCTGACTGACCAAATCCTTGAACGACGTTTCGGTTTCCAGCAACCGCATCACCAAGGGGATTTCCAATCCTACCAAGAATCCCACCAGCATGACGCAGGTGTAGAGGCAAATGTGGAAGGGGGCGCCTGGTTGGCTAAACACCCAGAACAGGAAGGGTGCCGTGAATCCTCCCAAAATCCCGATGGCGATCTCGATGCCCACAAAGCGGTCGGCGAGGTGACTTTCCACATGCTTGGAGGCCCACGACCCAATCCCCATCGCGAACAGGTAGGTGCCGATGACGGTGGAAAATTGGGTGACCGAATCGCCCAACAGGTACGAGCTCAAGGCGCCCGCGACCAGCTCGTAAGCCAGACCACACGAGGCGACGACAAAGACCGACACGAGAAGGGCCACACGCTGCCCGCCACGGGCGGAACGAGTCATCCTAAGCTCCGTCCAAATGCTGTTGGGGAGATCACAAGCAATCCGTGCATGGGTTCACTTGTGGTTGTAGGAATGGAACCCGCCGATCAGCCGGCCATCTGGCCCCCGGCGTGGGCCGGATTGGAACAGCCCTTCGCCCTCGGGGCGGCGTCCGAACATCGAAGTGCCGCGGTAATCCTGGAACCCCATGAAGCCGATCGCAGCGGCACCAAATAGAGCGTAAAACTTGGTCATTCCGAGCTTCCTTGGGTCGGGTGGTCGCTATCCGCCCACCGGCGCGCTTCAAAACTCCAGGTGCGCCAAATGCCGATCAACGGGAAAAAGCACAGCAAGAGGCAAGTCAGGACAAACCACGAGAGACTTCGCGAATTGCGATGCACGCTCAGGTGAAGGGGGAGTGGGTCGGTCTTCGCGGGATCGCGATCCGTTTCCAGCTCCAGCAGGTAAGAACCTTTTTCCAAACCATCGAATCGAATCGTGGCGGTGGTCGAGCCTTCGGACCAACCTCCGTCAGAATCTGTCCCCGAATAATACGCGATCTCCTTGGTCTCGATCCAAGTCCGGCCGGTTTCACGGTCGGTCAGGGTCACATCGACGGAGATCCAATCGTTGGATACCGGGCACTGCAATTCAAGTTCGAGGTTTCCCAAACGGCTGGGAAAATCGAAGGGGCCGATCGAGAAGGAGCCTGGGCGGACCAAGGACGAATCGGCTTTGGAAGCAGGTTGGACAGAATTTGTCGTGGTTGCGTCTGCCGACACGATTCCCGTCGAAGAATCGATGGGGGTGGACAGAACGGTATCCGCGCTGGTCGGCGTTTTGGGAGGGATGGTGAAATCGGAATCGGCCACCAAGCCGGGGGGATGCAGGGCGGAAAGAACCAAGTGGATCACCAAGGCCAGTCCCAAAAATCCGACCAGCAGCTTTCGTAAAAATCGCACCGTTAGGGCATAGGGGTTGGGCTGGTTGGGGCCGATGGTGTTGGGGGGCGGCGGGAGCGCCACCTTGCCAACGATTCCGCCTCCGCGTTCGAAAGCAGACAAGACCTCGGAGCGATCCAGGTATTGGCCGGCCGACCAAATGGTTTCACGCTCGTTTCGCTCGCATCCCAAAACCCAGGGAGGCGCTACATGGTCGGTCACGGTGTAGCGATCGCCCACCTTGACTTGCCAATCGAACTCGCCCACCACCCAGGTCGTCATCGCCTGGTAGGTGGCAAAATGGCGAAATTGGGAGCGGGGCGGCGATCCAGGTAGGATCGAAGCGCTTCCCTCGGCCAGGTGAGCGGGAACCGTGCGCAACCAATTCCAATGTCCCTCGGATTCCGTCAACCAGCGCTGGCCGTGTTGGGGATTCCACAAGAGGTATTCGTCCCAGGTTTCGCCCGTCT
Organism: uncultured Fibrobacterota bacterium; assembly: GCA_903825275.1. GTDB lineage: Bacteria > Fibrobacterota > Fibrobacteria > UBA5070 > UBA5070 > UBA5070. Next base: position 5,640 of record CAIKAA010000234.1, read on the forward strand.
GCCAACTTTCCGAGTCGCCTTCCCAGGCAACGGCGCGGCGTTGGATGCCGATGACGGTCCAATCAAACCCCTCGAAGGTGCCGACCATGCCCAGTTCCAGAGCCGGTTTGTTTTGGGGCGGGGTTTGGTTGGCGTAAATGGTTCGAAGCTTTCCCGCAAGAACCTCGTGGACCGCTCCGCAAGTGGGACAAGCCCAAGAGGCGTTCTCCTTGGCGAGGGGATTGTAGGGCGCGCCGCAGGAAAGGCAGGCCATCGCCTCGGTCTCGACCTTTCGGACCGGTTCGGGAAGGGCCATCGCATCATCGAGGGCAAGGGATTCGATCATGACCGCTTCGCCCACGTACAGCGATGGGGGATCGTCGGAATAATCGAAGGTCAAAAAGGCGCCGCCCGGTCCCATCAGGTCGACCGAAGGGCTTTCCCAACCCTCGTGCACGGCGAAGGGCAATTCTCCTTGGCCCGAGATGCAGCGCGAGGTTTCTTTCCAAGAGACTTGGAAGGGCTTGCCAGAAATCGTCAGATTTTGTCCGGGAGACAAACTGTCGAAGGCGGGGATCGCTCCGGTGGGAGCGCTTTTTGGGAAGGTGAGGAAGAACATCCCCTGGCCTTCGCCGAGCCAACCCAAGTCGTTGTCGTCAAAGATCAAGAACCATTCGTTCCAGATTCCATCGGCCCAGCGCAATTGGATGCGGCCCGCGACCTGGAATCCGCGCTTTTTGTAGGCCCCTGTCATCCCCAATCGCACCGGGGACCCGTCGTCTAGGATTTGGGAGATTTTGCCAAGATTTTCCAAGTCGGCACCACGGCGCAACACCATGCTTTGGCAGAAGCCGCAAATGGCGAAGACCGACGAGCCAACCTTGAAGGGGATCGCGGCGCCGCAGGAAGGACAGTTGGCCTCGCGCACCGATCAGAGCTTGGAAAGGATTTGGGCTTTTTTGGCTTCGAATTCCTCTTTGGAGAGGATTCCCTTTTCCACCAGACCGTGGAGTTTTTCCAAGACCGCGAAGGGATCTTCCGAAGCCGCTGCCGGGGCGGAGCTACCAACATTTCCCGAGGCTGGTGGGATGCCAGGCTGGAGCATCTGTCCCATAGCTTGGGCCATCATGCCGCCCATGGCCAACCCGCCGCCCATTCCCGCCATGGTTCCCGCCATGCCGCCTTCGTTGGCCGCCAAGATGGGCATGGACTGGGCCACGTTGTATTGCATCAGCTTGCCCGCGTCACCCACGATGTTCATGCTGATTTTTTGGTCCAGCACCTTTTGGATCTCTTCGGGCAAGGACACGTTCTCGACAACAAAGCTATCGAGAAGCAAGCCGAGCTTTTGAAACGTTTCGCCCAACTTTTCCCGCATCAACTTGGCGAGTTCGTCCTGGTTGCCGGCAAGGTCCAAGAAGGGAATGCCCGACGACCCGAACAGATCGGTCATGGAGGCGATCACCGTATTGCGAAGTTGGCCGTCGAGCTCTTCGACGGTATACGTCTCCCGGGTGCCAGACACCTCGCGATGGAAGGTCGCCACGTCGTCGACGCGGTAGCTGTACATGCCGAAGGCGCGCAGGCGCAGCATGCCAAAATCCTTGTCGCGCACCGTAATGGGGTTGGCTGTGCCCCATTTTCGGTTGAGCTGCAACCGGGTGCTGAAGAAGTAGACGTCGGATTTGAAGGGGGACTGGAACAGCTTGTCCCAGTTCTTCAAATTGGTCAGAAGGGGAAGTGTTTGGGTGGTGAGATTGTGGAGTCCCGGCCCAAATGCATCAGCGGCTTGGCCCTCGTTGACAAAGAGGGCCTTCTGGGATTCGCGGACGGTGAGCTGGGCGCCATTTTGGATTTCCATGTCGGCCATCGGGTAGCGACTGGCCAAAACCCCATCCTGAGTTTCAGTCCAATGGATGACATCGATGAACTGTTTCTTGATAAAGTTGAACAATCCCATGGTCCCAAACTCCTTTACGCGAAGGATTCCGATGAACCAGCTAGTTCCGGAACGGGAACTTCAACCTCGTCGAAATCGTGACGAGAATGGTAATTCACCGGGGTGTTTCCTGGAATGGGGGGGTAAGGCGGGTTTGCCCGATCCTCTCACATTCGGAATAGGTGCGATATTTCCTGGACAGTATGGTTTTGGGTCACGGTTTGAAGGACCGAAGTTTCGGGTCCTTGTCCCTGACCTTTGCAGCCGGCAATGACCAAAAGGGTCGATAGCCGAAGGACGATTTTAACGCCGCGAGTAAACTCGCCCAACAAGGTTGGAGTCTGGTTACCAGTCATGGTCGATAAAAATAGGGTACGGAGCGATTTTTGGCTGGCGGATTCTTACCCCTTGAAAATGAACTCGAAAAATGTCGGGAAGCGAGGGGGGATGGGGGACAGTTGTTTGTGCTGAATTACCGGTCAAAGCCTGTATCCATGCAGCTTGTCGTGCCGTGGCTCTGGATTCCGGCTTTCGCCGGAATGACAAGCAGGGGGACTCGGGGGGTGTTGGCAAAATAGGCAGACGTTTCTAGTGTGAAACAATGGCTTGGAGCCAAAAAGACATGCACCGCGAAGAAAATCCCGTCAAGCCACATCACTGGTTGACGTATGTGATTCTTGTTGGCTTGTTGTCGGCCGTTTTGGTTTGGGCAAAATCCATCCATTACCTGCTCTTCCACAACCTTGCCGAGCAAGGGAGCGCCATCGTGTTCGGGGCCGTTTTCCTTTTGGTTTGGAATGCCCGAAAGGTTTTGGAGAACGGTTTCTTGATCTGTGTGGGGATGGCCTCCCTACCAGTGGCGGTGTTGGACTGGCTGCACTCGATGGCCTATTGGGGCATGCCCATCTTCCAAAGTTACGGCAAGAATTTGGCGACCCAGCTTTGGGTCGAGGCCCGATTCATCCAGGCAACCTCGGTCTTGGTCGGGTTGGCGTTCTTGCTGCGCCCCAAACCGAACGCGGTCATCATTCTGGTCCTCTGGTGCGTCCTCGCGTCGATTTTGGTGACCCTGTCGTTCACGGGAATTTTTCCGGTTTGTTTCGTGGAAGGGTCGGGTCTGACTCTGTTCAAGCGAGTTTTGGAGCATTTGGTCAGTATCGAGTTTGGAGTTACTCTCTACCTGATCGTTCGCAACCGAAGTCATTTTGATCGGGAGGTTTTGCGGATGATGGTGGCATTTTTGGGTGCCGCGGTCGTTTCCGAATTGTGCTTTACTCTTTACACAGACGTTTACGGATTCTCCAATTTTTCCGGGCACGTTCTAAAAATCGCGGGAGCATTCTTCCTCTATCGCGCCATCGTGGGGGTTGGACTGAGGAAACCCTACGCCTTATTGTTCCGCGAAATGGCCTTACGGGAAGATGCCTTGAAAAAAACGCTCCAAGGAATCTTTCCCATCTGCTCGGGTTGCAAAAAAATCCGTGATGAAAAGGGGGCATGGATGCAGATCGAGACCTACATCAGCCACCATTCCAATGCCGAATTCAGCCACAGCATCTGTCCGGATTGCAGAACTCGCCTCTACCCGGAATTGGCGCCCCGCCCTAACTTTCCAACAAGCGATCAACGAGACTGACCCGATAGGTTTTGGCCAAACCTTTGCCCATCCGCCCCACCTTGCACCCCTCCCTGCTAACCTTCGTCGTAAACCAACTCCTCACTTCCAGAACGACATGGTCACCCCACCGCTGCGTTGTTTTCCTTTTCTCTGACCTACAAGATCCGGCTACATCCCCGCCGTCTTGCCGCAGGCAAGTAGGCGAGCGCGCCTCCCTTGGCTCTTCCACTCCTTTCCTACGTCCGCTGCTCTTTGGGATACAAGGGCGCAAGCCCTGGCACGCGGGGATTCTCAAGGGGGCTCGTGCAAGCCCCCTTGGGCCCGGGGCCTGGGGGTGGGAAACCCCCAGAGCACCCTCGGAGCCGCTAGGCTCCGAAAAACCTTTTGGCCGGTTGGGCAAGGAATGCCGCAGACAATCCGGCGGGTTTCCCGATGAGTGCTGGTGAAATCCCCCTTGGGGCCAGAAAAAGCCCTAGCTAAGGATGCAAGATCAAGCCTCGCCCGACGCCTCCCACGCTTCCAATTCCTCGATCGCCTTGTCCAGCTCCACGTCGGCTTTGGAGCGGCGCGCGTCCTTCCAGATCACCGCGCGGTCGCGCATCAAGTCCCGCAAGGAATCGAACCCGAGCTTCTCAATGGCCGAAACCTGGACGGCGTGGGGAAAGTCATGTGACAATTTTTGTCGGTCCGGTTCGTCGAGCAGTTCGACCTTGTTGAAGACCACCACCCTGGGCAGATCGTGCCCGCAGAGTTCGGCCAACAGGTCGTGGGCCACCCGCATTTCCTCTTCCCGAAAGAGGTCCGAGGCGTCGACCAGGTGCAAGACCAAATCGGCTTCGGCGACCACCGCCAGGGTGCTTCGAAAGCTCGCCACCAGGTGATGGGGGAGCTTGCGAATGAACCCGACCGTGTCGGAAAAGGTGGCGGGAGGCGAATCATGCCCCAGCCAGACCTTGCGGGTGGTGGCATCCAGTGTCGAGAACAATCGGTCTTGGGCCAACACCTTGGCGCCGGTGAGGGCGTTCAACAACGTGCTTTTGCCGGCGTTGGTGTAACCCGCGACCGCCACCGAAAACGCTTCGCGCTTGCGCTGCTTGCCGCGCTCGCCACGGGCGACTTCCATCGAGGCCAGTTCTTTTTTCAAGCGAGCCAGCCGGGTGCGGGCGATCCGGCGATCGGTTTCAAGCTGGGTTTCGCCCGGTCCCAAGGTGCCGATGCCACCGCCCTGGCGTTCCAGATGGGCCCACATCTTGGTGAGGCGCGGGATCAAATATTCCAGCTGGGCGATTTCCACTTGCAACTTGGCCTCGCGGGTGCGGGCTTGGCGCGCGAAAATGTCCAAAATCAGTCCTGACCGGTCCAACACCATTCGGCCCGTCAACTCTTCGATGCGCTTGGCTTGGCTGGGGGAGAGGTCGTCGTCGAAAACAATCTTGTCGACATTTTCTGTCTCACAAAGCTCGGCCAGTTCGCGAACCTTGCCGCCTCCCAACACCGTGGCCGGATCCAGGGTTTGCCGGTGTTGGACGATCTCGCCCGCGATCTCGGCGCCAGCCGAATCGGCCAAACGCGCCAGTTCGTCCAGATGCTGGCGAGTCGCTGTGGGATCTTGCTCGCGGGTGCTCACCCCGACCAGGATCACGCGTTCCTTTTGGTTCCAATGCCGTCCCCGAGCCGCGTCGGTCGGCGCGATGCCTACTCCCACTCGATGGTCCCGGGTGGTTTGTGAGTGATGTCCCAAAAGACCGCACCGGCTCCCAGAGACAGCAACTTTTGGGTCAAGCTCGGGAGTTGGGCCATGGGCGCCTGCCAGAAGCTGGCGGTCATCGCCTCGCGGCTGATCACGGGCCGCAACACCACAACCTCTTTGCCCCCACAGTGGACCGGCAACAGGACCACCGGCATCTGCCAGATGGTTTGGTAGTGGCCATGGTCGCGAAGCCATTGGGTGACGGCGTCGTCGAGCGTTCGCAACAGTTCCAACCGACTCCGAGAAGTCCAGGCATCGTGGGGGGTGAATTCCAAACCGCCGCCCAACTGCCAAACCACGCGGTTGAAGGCCCGGACCCGGTTGGTCAAGGCGGTGGCGGTTTCTTCCAAGCTCTTCCAATCGCCAGGTCCCTGGAGCACGGCGGGTTGGGCGTAGGTGCGGCCATCGCCTTGGACGCCGACCGACCGAACCGGGAGGGCGGAAACCGCATACGAGTGTTGGCGGGCAACCGCCTGGGCGGCGACCAAGTCGGCCTCGGCCACCCGAGGGAATGGCGCGGTTTGGCAAAGCAACCGCACCCCAAGGCCGGGGCCGGGGAATGGATGGCGCCAAACCAGGTCGCGAGGGATTCCCAGCTTTTCGCCCAAGGCGCGGACCTCGTCCTTGTACAGTTCCGCAAGCGGTTCCAAAATCCGTCCCGCTTCGATCAAAGCCAAAATGGCGGGGACGCGGTTGTGGTGGGTTTTGATGGTGGCCGCATGGGCCGTGCCGCCCGACTCGATCGTGTCGGGGTAGATGGTTCCTTGGGCCAAAAGCCATTCGCTGGGGTTTAGGCCCAACCGAGCCGTCTCTTCGGCTTGCACGTCCAAAAAGGTGTCGCCGATGATCTTGCGTTTCTTCTCGGGTTCCCAAACCCCCTCAAGGCGGGACAGGAACAGCTCCGAAGCATCATTGATCCGTAGATTGTCAAAGCCTTGGGCGTGCATGAATTCCATCACGCCGGCGCTTTCGCTTTGGCGCATCAGGCCGTTGTCGATGTGCAGACCCAGCACGCGATCGGGGCCCAGCGCCTTGTTCAACAGCTCGAAGGCCACGGTGCTGTCCACGCCGCCCGAAACCAACAGGAACACTTTTTGACCTGCGGCTTGGGCGCGAACCTTTTCCATCAAGGTTTCGGCGTAGTCGCCCATGTTCCAGTCGCGGGCGAATCCGCAAAAGTCCAAGAAGTTGGCGAGCATTTTTTCGCCGTCCACCGAATGGACGACCTCGGGATGGAACTGGAGACCGAACCGTTTGGCCTCCACATTTTCCACCGCCGCATGGCGGCAGTTGGTCGTGGTTCCCGAGACCCGAAACCCATCGGGGAGTCGATCGACCTCGTCGCCATGGCTCATCCACACGCGGGTGGGCGAAGCGATCCCGACAAAAAGTGGCGAGGTGCCGTCGTGTTCCAAATCGGCCGGCCCGAACTCGTGGACTTCGCCCCGCTGGACATGACCGCCCAACTCCTGGTTGATCGTGTGGTGTCCGTAGCAAAGCCCCAAGATCGGTGCGGCTACCTCCAACCACTTGGGGTTGAACTCGGGTCGGTCCGCATCGTAGACCGACGAGGGCCCACCGGAAAAGATCACTCCTCCCAGATCGGCGACCGCGGATGGATCACTCGACGGAAAATGGATTTCCGAATAGACCCCCATGTGCCGGATCCGGGTGGCAATCAAGTGCGCGTACTGGCCCCCAAAATCCAAAACGACAAGCTTTTTCATAGACCCGCAAGGTAGTTTCCGTGGCCCCACCTTGGCCTTCCTGCGATGACGGAGCCACTGGTATTTGGGACCTTAACTTGTGGTTTTGGCGAGGAACGGTTGCCAAAGGTGGAAGCGGGGTGTTTTGTTTACAGATCATGGCGAAGCGAGTCACCCTCCTCAAATCTCGATCCGTTCATCGGAATACAGCCGTGTCCTTTGTGGAGTGTAGGAGCTAGGTGCTTGGGCTCGGACGAAAAAATGAAATGAAAAATCAATCGAATAGAAGTACGGAATTGTTTGAAATACTTGAGTCGAGTCACCTGCTAAGTTGCATCTTGAGCA
>CAIKAA010000235.1 GCA_903825275.1 uncultured Fibrobacterota bacterium
CAGATGATCGAGTTTGGCTTGAGAGGCGTCGCTCCCTGAACTCCTCCCAAAATCCACCCTGATATTCTTCCCCGCATCCTCCAAGGCGTTATTGGCCGGAGGATCGCTCCTTTCTCCTATTTGACCTGTCGCACCCCACTTCATCACAGGATCTAGGATTATTTCATTTCGTACACTAGGTTAGTTCGCAGCAATAGGATGTGTTTCAACACATTCTTGAATCACTCCGAACCAAAGGTTTACGAATGAAAAAGTGGAACCCCAAACGCGGGGGATTGTCGAGGCTATTCGCGGGAATTCTTCTTCTGGCCCTGACGAATTGCGACGTAGCGACCTCGCCTAAGGTGCAAAGCGCCTCACCAGAGGTCGGCATCGCCCCTCCAACCAATTCCTTGCCTGCTCGTGCCTTGGCAGGGGCTCCCCTCCTGCCTCCACCAGTCACCGTCACACGTTTGCTGGGGAGCACTGCTGGATCGCTGACTTTGGGCTGGGACGCCGTCTCGGGACAAACCTACTACACCGTCACCCGAACCAGTGCCATCGCGGGAGTTCAGTCCACCTGGACCGGCATCGACGGGGCCAGCGTCACCCAACACTATTTTAGCGGTCTCACTTCTGGGGTGAACTACTGCCTGAATGTCCAAGCTTGCAATGCCAATGGCTGTTCGGCTCAATCCCCCTCCATCTGCGCGAAACCCCTGGCCACACCTGCAGCCCCAGGCAATTTTCGGGTCACGGCCAATACCGCCACAACTCTGACCTTTGCTTGGGACGATGTCGCCAATGAATCGTATTACTTGCTCCGACGATCGGATGCGGGCGGAACGGTCATGACCACCACGATTTCACAGCCTGTGGCAAATGCCACGTCGACGACGGTGACCCTTCCCTCGAATGTTCTCTACAACTTTCAAATCTGGGCCTGCAACGCCAACAACTCCTGTGGGGTATCGGCAAGCCTCAGCGCGAAGGCTGCACCCACTCCCGCGGCTCCGGCCAATTTCCGAATCATCGCAGGTTCTGCCACCAGCCTGACCTTTAACTGGAATGCCGTCACGAATACCTCGTTCTACTTGCTCAAACGATCCGATGCAGGTGGAACCGTCATGACCACAACGATCGCCAAACTGTATTCCCCGGGATTTACGGCCTCGCTCCCCGCCAAGACGACCTACAACTTTGAAATTTGGGCGTGCAACGACAACGGCCTATGCGGGGTCACCGGAGGGGTTCGGGGAACGGTTGTGGAAACACCCAAGGCGCCCTCGGCAAAAGTCACCCTTTTGGGACACCAAGGAATTTCAACGGCGGGTGGGGAAATCACTTGGACCGGTGTGGTAGGAGCCACGTCTTACGAAATTGATCATTCCGCGGCCAATGGCGGCCAAACGATGGTGAATAAACGAACGATACCCGCAAATCTCTGGGCCAATTATGCCGAATACAGCGATTTGCAGTACAACTCCACTTACTGCTTTGAAGTGTGGGCCTGCAACGTAAATGGCCTTTGCAGTGGCATGACCGGACTTTGCGCCAAGACTCCTGTAAACACTCCCACTCCACCCGCTACGACCACTGGCTGGATCGATGTGACCCTAGAGCTGTCCACTCCCATTGGCGCCAGCTGCCCGAGCTCTGGTTTCAAGCTCGATGGCGGTTTGTGGCAGGACGGCAAGCCCAATGCCGAGCCTTGGGGGACCCCAGACCCTGGAAAAACCTGGTGCGCTTCTTCTTCCACCTACACTGCCGTTGCCACGGGGTCGCACACCCTGTGCGCTTACTGGGGTACCTACCCCATTTGCCAAGAAGTGATCGTTTATGCCGGCAAACAGACCTTGGCGTCTTTGAGGTGATTGGCCTCTAAATCCTCTTCGCCAGCGGCTCTCTTGGACGATGAACCGCTGGGACTGGACGAGGAGGTCTAGGCTTTGCCCAAACCAAGCTGACCTAGCCTAGCCATACCAGGTCGGGGTTCGATTCGCTTGGAAAATCGATCGGTTTTGATCTTGATCACTGTTTCAAGGAAGGAAACGCTTTCGCGGCCATCGGCATCTCCCGCTGCCTGTTATCGGTCTAAATTCCCTTTACCGATGACTGCAGACCCTCTCTGGCGTTACAGAAGTCGGCTGAATTCGAGGCCAGAAATGACCTCCATCCAGGAATCCCACTTAGCCCCTCAAGGAAGGGGCCGCACCCCCAAATCCACGGAGACACCCCATGAAACCTCGCTATCTCCTCGCCGCACTGGCGACCACTTGCATCACCTTGTTCCAGGCCTGCGACTCCAGCGTTGCGGCCACCCCGGCCGCTGGCGATCGCTCAAGCCAAGGCAAGGGCATGGTCGCTTTTCGCATGTCCCCAGGCACTCTGAAGGTCCTGCAATCCCAAGGCACCTCCTTCCGCATCGAAGTGGGTGGACCAGGAATGGAAACCACCACCAGCTACCAAGCCTTCGACACCATCGCCTACGCCTACGGGATTCCCTGCGGCACCCGTTATGTCAAGGTTTCGGTGGTCAACCTGAGCGATTCCATGACCTCTCCAACCTGGACAGGAATTGACACCGTCGAGGTGAACCCCGACCAATTCGCCTATGCCCACATCGTGCTCCACAGGACGACTCCCCCCAACGGCAACATCGTCATCGAGCTGACCTTGGACAGTGGACGCATCGACACCTCATTTTGGCACGTTGACACGCTCTTTCGAGACACCTTGGTGAATTATCCGGTGTCGGATTCTTCGTACCACTGCTACCTCTCTTGGGCAAGCACGACAGCCTCCCACTTCGAATGCCTCCGGATGCGGTCCATTTCCATCATCGACACGATGCCCCCCTACCGCCCCTACCCCGACACCATGTGGGTTGATTCGCTGGTCAGCTACCCTGTCGATTCGACCCCCCATTGTTACCCTTCCTCGCTGTACTCAGACAGTGGTGCTGCCACCACCTGCACCCGACTTGTCTACCGCCCCATCTACGACACCTTCCCCAGCGTTTGCAGCACGTTTTACCTCAACGCGCAGTATGTCAGCTCCTGCGACACCACCGGCATCTACATCGACACCACCCGGCATCCTTCCCACCCTCACGTCCAACATCGCTTCGTCCAAAAGCATCGCAACCCAAGGCCAAAGCGCAACACCTTGCCCATCTGGATCGATACCAGCAGGACCTATCAGGACAGCTAGTTGGTCGTGCCCCCACCAGGCGAGCGATTCATGCCGTGATCCAAGAGGGGGATGCCAATTTATGGCTCCCCCTTTTTATTGTTCCCCTCGGGATGTTTCTGGATGGCCACACTGAACAGATGTTTGCATTGCCCTCTTCCCTCCCCCATTCCCTGCATGGTATGATCCTCCTTCTTCTGTGGGGAGGCGTCGAGGATGATTCAAGAACCCAAGTTACAGAGATCGGGAGATCGCCCTGTGGATCGCCATGGCTGGTTGCGCGTCGAGGGAACCAAGATTTTGGACCAACACGGCCAACCAACCCAACTGCGCGGCATGAGCTTGTTCTGGAGCCAGATTCGCGGCCAATTCTGGAACGCCAAGGCCATTGATTGGCTGGTGGACGACTGGAAGATCGAGGTTGTCCGAGCCTCGATGGGAGTCGGGATCGCCGATGACCTTCCGGGGTATTTGATCGAACCCCTCCCCAACTACGTTTTGCTTGAAACCGCCGTGGAAGCTGCCCTGGCGCAAGGCATTTACGTAATCATCGATTGGCACGACCACCGGGCTTCCGAGCACCTTTTAGAATCGAAGGAATTCTTCGAACGGGTGGCCAAGCGCTGGGGGAATCGGCCCGAGGTGATTTTTGAGATCTACAACGAACCCGAGTCCGACCTGTGGCCGGTGGTCAAGGAGTACTCCGAACAGATTGTTTCCGTGATCCGGCAGTGGGCACCCCAATCCTTGATCGTTTTGGGAACCCCAACCTGGTCACAAGATGTCGACATTGCGGCCGCCGATCCGTTGGTGGGAGAAAATCTCGCCTATGCGATCCACTTTTATTCCTCGACCCACGGCGAATATCTCCGCAAAAAGGTCCGCACCGCGCTGAACGCCGGCATCGCGTTGTTCTGTTCGGAATGGAGCGCTTCCGAAGCGACGGGGAACGGGCGCTTGGACTGGGAAGAAACTCGGGCTTGGTTTGAATTGCTGGACTCCCACGAGATCTCGTGGTGCAATTGGTCCATCACCGACAAGGACGAAAGTTCGGGCACTCTGCGACCCGGCGCTTGTCCCGAAGGCGGATGGGGACCCGAGGAACTGACAACCTCCGGAAAGCAAATCCGCGAGTTTCTGCGCTCGGGAAAGACCTTGGCCCGATTGGCGGCCTAAGGCTTGAGCCGAAATGAATCGGCGAAATTTCGCGCTAGGCAATAAGCCACCCCCAATGGCGGCTAGTGGCTATTTGATGTCATATTGCAACGCGAAAGCAGGCATGATGATGGGCACGTTGCTGCCAATGAATTGAACAAAATTGATTTCCGGAACGAATTTCAATTTATTGCCGATTCTTGCCCCGACCACGAAATTGATGGTTTCCCATCCCGACGAATGGAACTTGCTTCCATCTAAAAAATCATCTTCGTCGGTCACTTTGGTATCGTAGGTCGAATAAAGGGCTTTTAGCCCAACGTACCAGCTTTCTTGTCCGCAAATAATCATCGGGTACCAAGTCGCACCTGAACCTTTGAAAGGTCCTGCCGCCCAACTTTCGTAGGACCAAGCCAAATCCGCAGAAACGGTGACCGGTTCTTTGATCAATTCGACTTTTCCATCGACCATATAAATGTCCGGATTCAAGTCGTCATGGGGAAGAGCAAATGAAGAGGGGATGAATTTTGCGCCGAGGTCAACGCGAGGGATCACACCGGCTCGTACCGCCACCTCGGGGATCAAACCGGGGCCATTTGCTCCCAACGGAAGGGCGCTTCCGCCGCTGAGCTCGAATTGTCCGGGGGCAAGGACCTTGGCGCCCTGGAGGGTCGTGTAGGAACTGCATCCCGAAACCAAGGCGATCGCCGTCGGCAAAATTACGCAGAGGACGGTTCTCGGGAACTTTGGGAAGAACATTGTTTGACAAGGCGACATGGAAGACTCCAACCAGGCTGGTGGGGGGTACGAAGCGGAGATTGTCCGCAACAGTTCAGGAATGCTCTCGGTTCAAGATAGGCCGGTGTCCCCCGAGAGTCACTCGACTTTTTACGCGGTGTGAGCCGTATCACAGGCGACCTTTCCACTGGCAATTTTTTGAAATTCGATTTATAGATTTAAATCGCACTGACTTCGAGCATCTCCACGAAAACCGATTGACAAAAGGAATCAAATGAAACTGCTTGCAATTCTAATATTTTCCATAAGCTCTTATGGGTTCGAGTCTGGATGGGTCAAAGAACCTATCGATTGCAACAATCTCTCCGACAACGTTTCTACAGAATGCAAACAATCCCTGCTAAAAAAAGGGGAATTTGAATACTTCAAGGTTGAATCCCTAGACGAATGCCGAAAAATCAACGATTCATCATTGGTCTGGAAATGCGTAGAACGAATTGGCGGAGGAAAAAAATTCGCCTTATCGAAAAAGGATTATGATTACGCCAAAATCAAATCTGACGTAGAATCTGAAAATCACTCTACACCCCTCATTGCCAATGCCACACAGGACATCGCCTTTTACATGAAGGTTCAAACCATTCTGCTTTGCCTTGGAATTGGGGCAGGCCTGCTAATTGCCGTGTTAAAATGACGATGACGGACATTCCATCGCAAAACCAACGACATACCTGAACATAAAATCTTCTCGACAAATCGGTGGATTTGGCTGGAGGCTTGTCGGATCGTCGAGGTGCGTTTCGACGAGCAGCATTTGTTTGTCGGGCTTTAGGGATGGCTCGCGAGGTGGTCGTTATTTGGCGTTGGATAAACCACGAAACACACGAAAAACACGAAA
>CAIKAA010000236.1 GCA_903825275.1 uncultured Fibrobacterota bacterium
TCTTCTCGTAGGCGGCGGCCAAAACCAAGTCCAAGTTCGAGGCCGTGTCCTTCAATTCCTGGATCTGGGCCGGGGTGATGGGCAACCCCAACTTCATCTCCGATTCGGCCAGCCAAATCCACAATTGGCGCCAAGTGCCAAACTTGAAGTCGGGACTCCAGATGCCCGCCATGTCGGCGGAGGCGTAACGGGACTCCAGCACATTCTCGACGCGATTCGAACTCATGATTTCTCCGGTATGGTTTTCAGCTAAGGCAAAGGTAGAAGTTATGGGGGGAAGTCTCCCCCTCGCTTCGGCTCCGCCTGCGGCGGGATCCTACGCTACCCCCTCATCAGGGGCACCCCGCCAAGGAATACATCTCAGCGATCCACGAGCGATGCTTTGGTCGGGTCAACCTGCGTAATACCCAACCTACGTTCGATTCGGTTTTGGCAGAAGAATGAAAAAATCATTTGCTCAAATGTACACATACCCTATAAATTCAATTCATGGCTCGCAAACAATTCTCCCACGACCAAGCCGTTAAAAATTTGATCAAAGCCTATCCTATTGAGGCTTTGGAATTTCTGGCAAAAGATGTCATGGTGGCCCATGGCTTGCCATCCGGTGCGGAGTTTTTCGATCCTTCCGTAGAGAAAGAGGATGTCGCCGAGCCTGGACCTGGGCAGGCCATGGACTTGGCGATTCGCTACACGTTTGCCGAGAAACACACGCTACTCTATGTGTTGGTGGAACACTGGTCCGATGCCGACAAGTTCGATTTGTTGCGAACGGCACGTTAGGGCCTGTTAAGGAATAAGTCCTCCAAATATTCGGAGAGAGATTTTTTCGCCCACCGCGAAGCAACCGGAGAAACTAGCCGGGGCGCCTAATTTCGAGGATTGCGACAAAGGTGGGCGGAAAAAGATCCGACGAGATTGGAGGGGTTATTTCTTGACTGGCCCTTACTATCTCGACTTGTGCCGTCGATTTCCTCGGGATGAAATTCTCCCCATCGCATTGGTCGACGACGACATGCCCAGAGCCCTTCCCGACACGGTAGAGCGCCGAGCGCTTGGCAAACTCTATTTTCAATTTCAGACTCGGATTGTGCAGGTGCCAGCCTTGACCCTGGCCCAATTCAGACATTCGACCAACCGTGTGTTTCTTTCCTTCAGTCCCAACATGGCAGGAACCTTTGATCGGATCGAGCAGATCCTACGAGTTGTCCTGGAGTTCTTTGAACAAGATGACCTGGCGGGGTTCCGGAGGTTTTTTGAATTCTGGGTCGTCGAGGGTAGATTAACCCCAAACCAACAAACCACCTTACACCAAAGGTTGAAGAAAATGGATAGACCCATCATCATGGAATGGCTCGAACAAGAGGCCATTGAAAAAGGAATGGCCAAGGGGTTAGAAAAGGGGTTGGAAAAGGGAATTCGAGAGGGGCTGGAGAAGGGCTTGGAGCAAGGCATCCGCTTGAAAGCGCTCGAAGACGCCCGTAAACTCGTGGGCCATGGGGTTGCTTGGGAAATCATCACCGATACCACGGGCATCGGTCCCGAAGACCTCTCCAACGGAATCCATCAACCTCATACCCCCGATTCGAACTAAGATTTCTTCCCGTCAAAAATTGACGATTGCTTTGCCGCTCACCTCCCAACACCAAGTGAGTCGCAATCTCCAACCAGTTTGAAATGGAGAGCGCAGAGCGGACAACCATTGGTTTGATCGCCACCCCGGGCCAGAACGTTTCTGGTTTGAATAGGGTACTTTCATCCCTTGGCACGGGTTACCCGACCCCCGCACTCAGCAACTCAGGCCTTTGGGACGTGTTCTATGGATGATGCCCAATCCTCCGAGGGGAATGGCCGTAGCTTCCAATTGCAGCCTCGAAAAGGCTGGAGGAGGTGATTCCATGAGAATTCTAGCAGCCCTTTTGACGGCGTCTTCTCTGGCCGGGGCCATTCCGCTTTATGTTGGCGAAAGCTGGTCTTGGCTCTTGGTCGACCGCGCCACCAATGCACACTCCTATCGATCGGCCAAGGTCGTCTCGTCGGCCAAAAACGATTCGGGGGTGGTGTGGAAAATCGCCGCGGGCGATTCGACCACAGAAACTCCCATGCGGAGGGATACCGCCTTGCTTTTGGCGCGCCCAGACGGATCGCAGCGGTGGGATCATCCATCTGTTTACTTCCCCTGGGAGCCAGTTTCCAATTCGCTTGGAGCCAGCTTACATTCCCAAACTTGTGTCATCGCAACTGCGGATCCTGTTCCTTCCTATCGATGCCAATCTCTTTGGAATGACACCCTTGGTTTGGTTCGTGGGCGATGGATCACAGATGACTGGATTCTTCAAACACATAACAACAAGCCGACCCTTCCCGTCGCAGACACAATCAAGGTTCCTGATTCAGGATCTGTGATGATTTGGCGCGAACAGGTGGACTCGATTCCGCCTCCTTCCAGAGCACAAGTGGACACTTTCCGTCGTGTCTGGGAGCGTACCTGGGAGATTCGGTCTCGTTCCTCCGACTCCATGGGCTGGATTCGGGTAGGCATCCAAGAAAAGATTCGGACCGATTCCACCAACCAAAACACACGTCTCGAATTGCGCTTCAATCCTGTGACGGGAGAGCGGAATCCGGCTCGACCGAACAAGGTGTGGTCACCCGATGAAGGTTGGTGGTTGGAATGGATCGATTCGCTTCCGACTTCGGGGCTTTCGAGGTACGAATCAAGTTTCAGTTCCTCGCCAAGTATGCTTCCACTCGGAGGAAAATCGGGATATACGCAATGGCAAAAGAAGGGACCTCAAGGCCAAGATTCTTTGAATTACCACGAATTCGGTGCCGAGTTGATGGGTCCGTATTCCATGACGACAGTGGAAAAGAGTTGGAATTTCTCACGCACCCTTCTTTCCTACAACGGACAGACCATCCGCAAGTCCACTCTGGGTATGGCCAAGCCCCTTCACACCGTGGCACCCGAGGCCAATCTTTCGGTCCTGATAGCGCGTTTTCCTGCCACCCTGGTGCGCTGGCGCGATGCCCAAGGGCGCACGGGTGAGATGAAAGCCGATCAGTTGAGGCATCGCACAGGGTCCCGGAACGTTTTGTTCTTGGACGCCAAATTTCCCGATGGAACCACTTGGAAAGGAGCGATCCAGTGAAAATTTTCGCAGCCCTTTTGGCGGCGTCTTCCCTGGCCGGGGCCATTCCGCTTTATGTGGGCGAAAGCTGGTCTTGGCTCTTGGTCGATCGCGCGACCAATGCACACTCCTATCGATCGGCCAAGGTCGTCTCGTCGGTAAAAGATGATTCGGGGGTGGTGTGGAAGATCGTCGCGGGTGATTCCACGACAGCTTCTGGAGACACAGCCTACTTGTTGGCCCGACAGGATGGATCGCAAAACTGGATTTTTGGCTCGCGGTACCTTTCCTGGGAGCCCTTGCCCATGACCCCCGCCGACCTGGGTAAAAGGAGTTTTCGAGGCAGCCTTCATCAGGATACCTGGCCCTGGGGGGGAATCGGCATCAACGACGTCCTCTGGCAAATCGGGAAAAATCCCTACTTCGGTTTTCGGATCGATGCTTCGCCAGGCGGTAGGATCTGTTCGGGAGATAACGGTGCAATCGCTTTCGGAGGCCCAGAAGGCGGAAA